>NZ_JAYFER010000570.1:0-34461 GCF_055795065.1 Lyngbya sp. CCY1209 | reverse complement strand
ATATCCATCCAAGGGGATGGAAGCCTTACCGGGAAGTTATTTCAGGTATTTCAGCCCTATTTCGTTCCCGAACGAATCGCACCGGTCTATCTATCATAGCGGAGGCCGGGAGGGAAGTTGACGGCACCCTTTCAAATTTTGATTGTTTCGATATCGCCCCCGCGACTGAAGCGAAATGGGCGCGGGCGAACGAGACGCCACACCGCCAAGGCGGCTGGCGTTTGCAGCATTACATCAACCCCGTGTTCATTCCGGGCTTGCCCGTTGCCAATTCAACTTTGACGATTTTTCCACCCATCTTCATGATGCGTTGCTGTTCCCGGAACCAGTTGTCGTAGGGAACCAATTTGGTGAAATAGGTGTTTTGTAATTCGCGCTGAGTCCGAATCCGAGTTTGGCTGGGAACGCAAGCCGTCACTTTGAACATTCTCATGGGTATCGTTCTCCTGGGTTAAGTCGATAATTTTGACACTGATATTTAAACGATTGAAGGCCGGGAGTCGGGAGTCAATACTAGCTCGCTAAAACTTATCAACCGATACCGACAAGCCTTTGGCGGTCTAGCACTCACTCCAGACTTCCCTGGCCCCAAGTTGAGATGAATGGCAGAATCGAGCCGCAGTGTTGTTTCCGCTACTTCTCGGTTCCGATTCGGGGAATCTTAGCTCAAGCCAGAGCAGATGTAGTCAAAGTAAATGCCCATTTCCTTGCCGGCGTCGGCGCCCACCAATGAGGCGGTCACTTCTTTCATGGCTTGGATGGCTTGGACGGTGGCACCGATGGGTACGCCCAGGGAATTGTAGGTTTCCTTCAGACCGTTGAGGACGCGCTCATCCAGGATGGACGGGTCGCCGGCCAGCATCGCGTAGGTGGAGTAGCGGAGGTAGTAGTCCAAGTCGCGGATGCAGGCGGCGTAACGGCGGGTGGTGTACATATTTCCGCCGGGACGGGTGATGTCGGAGTACAGCAGGGACTTGGCCACCGCTTCTTTGACGATGTTAGCGGCGTTGGCGCTGATGGTGGTGGCGGCGCGGACGCGCAGTTCACCCGTGGCGAAGTAAGCTTTCAGCTTGTCGAGGGCACTCGAATCCAGGTACTTACCTTGAACGTCGGAGGAGTTGATTACGGAAGTGATTGCGTCTTGCATGATGGTTTCGTTTGCTAATGGTCGCTTAATCTAAGGTGGTCAGAGATTGATCAGGGCGTTGGCCGCGCCTATGACATCGCACCGATGAGGTAGTCAAAGTATTGGGCGGCTTCGGCCGCATCTTCTCCAGACAGCAGGGAAGTGGCGACACCCTTCATGGCCCGCACCCCTTCAGCTACGGCTTCGATGGGAGTACCGAGGGACTTGTACATTTCGCGGACGCCGACGACCCCGATTTCTTCGATGGGGGTCACGTCGCCGGCCACAATTCCGTAGGTGATCAGACGCAGGTAGTAGTCGAGGTCCCGCAGGCAGGTGGCGGTCATTTCTTCACCGTAGGCATTTCCACCGGGAGAAGTGACGTCGGGGCGCTTCTGGAACAGTTGATTTCCGCCCTCTTTGACGATGCGCTCGCGGGCGCCCGTCAGGGTTTCGGCGATCCGAACCCGACGTTCGCCGGTGGTGACAAAAGATTTGATCCGGTTCAACTCACCCGGGCTCAGATAACGCGCTTCAGCGTCTGCATTCACGATGGATTTGGTAACGATACTCATTTTCTACCACAGGGTTTAGCTAATGTGTTCATGATTACGCCAACGACTCGTCTCGTCACGAGCCAGAGGTCGTTGCTTCTCAGCTTGGGGAAGGCCCCTCATCACTCCGCTCGGGGCGGGGGGTGGCGGGAACTTCTCCTGAGAGGGCAAGCCTTGGCCGCGGCCAAGATTACCGCGTGATTCTCTCCGATCGCGATCGCGCCGGAGAGGTTTGGGCTTTCCGGCCGTTTTGCCGGATGGAACCCCGCTAGGTCGGGTTGGGTCGGCGAGATTCTCTCCGGGGCGGACGAGACCCGAGGGGATTGCACGGCACCGGCGGCAGTTGTCCCGCTTCAGGGCCTAGACATCGCCCGTCGGTCACAATTCGCTCCCGTTTTTAACCCCGCGACACGATGACCTATCGCAATGTAATTTTGAGGCGTCACGTTCACATCCTTAGTCGATTTGTAATAGTTTTTAACATTTCGTCCGCCACCCCCCCCGAGAACGGGTCGGGGGACTCGGCTTTTCCAGACCGCAAAACCGGAGGGGTTCGGGGGGCGCTTTGTCCCTCGCAGCGGGTGTTCGGGCGACTTTTTCGATTCCGTCCCCGCCACTCCGCCCCCGACCCCCCGCCCCGGGAACGGAGCGGTCGTTCCGAAGAATTTGTGGCCGATCGCGATCGCGGTTCGACCCCCGAAAAGGAGCGCCATCCGATCGCGGTCGATGGGGGTCAAACGGAAAAATAATATCGTTTTATATTATTTGATAAAAATTAAAATATAAAAATAATTAAAACCGACAATAAATTTTAAATCGTAGATTTAGATGCATTTAATGTCGATTTGAAGTCAATATAGAAAATATCGTCAAAGCCGAACGATCAGAGAATGAAGCCGAAAAAAAAAACACGGGCCGAAATAAAAGCGGGTGTCGCGGTCAAAAAAGCCCGGATTTTGGGGTCGGACGGCGCGAAGGCAAACCGGATCGGGGCGGGGAAATTCCAATTTTGCGATCGCCCAATGTAAAATAAACTTGAAAAAGTGTAACAATTCATGAAGCTAGGTGCCCCAACTCATTGATGACAGTGTTCACATCCAACCCCATCTCATCTGACCGAGCCTCCGTCCGTCCCCGGGTGCGACTCATCCCCACGGGCTTACTCGCCGTCGCCCTGAGTCTCATCCTGGCGATGTTTCTGGGAAGTGCCCCGGCTTGGGCGAATATCGACGACGATCACTTCGACGGCAATATTTTCGCCCTCTACGGCGGAAACGGGTCCCTCGTCCCGCCCCGAGTCGAACTGTCCCAGTCGTTAAAAATCCACAAACCCGCCCTCCTGGTCTTTTTCCTCGACGACAGCAAAGACTGCAAACTGTTTTCCACCACGGTTTCCCGGCTACAAGAATTTTACGGGCGGGCCGCGGACTTCATCCCCGTCAACGTCGATGCGATCGTGGCCGAGAACGGGACCCAATCCCCCACGGAACCGGGCTATTACTATCGCGGATACGTCCCCCAAACCGTACTCATCGACGAGTCCGGCGAAGTCGTCCTGGACGAAATCGGGCTGGTGTCCTACGAGCGAGTCGATGATGTCTTCCGGGAAGTCTTCGATCTCCTGCCGCGATCGGAATCCGTCGAACTGCGGCGTCAACCCGTCAACGAAATCAACAACGAACTGGTGAAAGATTAATTGATAATTGATAATTGATAATTGATAATTATCAATCGATCGCCCCAGTCTCGACTCCCGTCCCTGCCCCGGGCTCGGGAGTTGAGCTGCTTGTCCGTTTTTTTCGTTGCGTTGAGTAGCAGATTTGCGGTCGTAAAAATGTTATATTGAATACTAAAAGCGGTTTTAAATCTTTAATTCCCAGCCTCACAAAGTTGGCTCTCCGGACGGCGGGCAGAATCCGGGAAACGGCGGGTCACGAGGATTTCGGGGCCGGGTCACAAACCGAACGGAGGACAGCAAAAATGGGATATCAAAAAATTTTAGTGGCGCTCGATCGCTCCTCCCACAGCGAAATCGTTCTCGAAGAAGCGATCGCCCTGGCCAAACCAAACGGCGCCCAACTGATGATCTTCCACCGCCTGGAAGTGAACGACCCCGACCCCTACGGCTACAGCGACCTCCACGCCAGCAACATCGCCCGCTACTCCCAGATCATGCAGGAACGACTCGAAAGCGAACTCGACCACATCCGCAGTTGGTTGGATTCCTGCGTCCGCCGCGCCGCGGACCAAAATATCACCGCAGACTGGAACTGGAAAATGGGAGACACCGGACGCTGCATCTGTCAGATGGCCAAGGATTTCGGGACGGATCTGATCGTGGTGGGCCGCCGGGGACACCAGGGGGTCATCGAAGCCCTACTCGGCAGCGTCAGCAACTTCGTCGTCCACCGCGCCCCCTGTTCCGTCCTCATCGTCCAGAGTCGGGAGTCGGGAATTTAATTGATAATTGATAATTGATAATTGATAATTGATAATTATCAATTCTGCCTCCCGCCCCATCTCGTAACAAATCGACATGAACATTTATTAACCGATCCTGGCTCAAGTCCCGCCAGAAGTGTTAACATCTTCAACTAATTCACAGAGCTAGGGGTGCCTGCGAAGTCCAGGCTGAGAGACACCCTTGGAACCTGAGTCCGGCTAGTACCGGCGTAGGGAAGCTGTTAACAGAGGGAATAAATTATGCGAGCTGAATGGGTTGCCAAGCGACGCGGGCAGGCTAACGTGTCTCAGATGCACTATGCCCGCCAGGGAATCATTACCGAGGAAATGCACCATGTGGCGACTCGGGAAAACCTCCCCGCCGACTTGATTCGGGACGAAGTGGCACGGGGTCGGATGATTATTCCCGCCAATATCAACCACCCCAATTTGGAACCGATGTGCATCGGAATCGCCTCCAAGTGCAAAGTCAACGCCAACATCGGCGCCTCCCCCAACTCCTCCAACTTGCAGGAAGAAGTGGACAAGCTGAATTTGGCGGTGAAATACGGGGCCGATACGGTGATGGACCTGTCCACCGGCGGGGGCGATTTGGATACCATCCGCACCGCCATCATCGACGCTTCCCCGGTTCCCATCGGGACGGTCCCGATCTATCAGGCTTTGGAAAGCGTCCACGGCAACATCGAAAAGCTGACGCCGGACGATTTCCTGCATATCATCGAAAAACACGCCCAGCAGGGTGTGGATTACATGACGATTCACGCCGGGATTTTGATCGAGTATTTGCCTTTGGTGCGGAATCGGATTACCGGGATTGTGTCTCGGGGCGGCGGGATCATCGCCCGGTGGATGCTGCACCACCACAAGCAAAATCCCCTTTACACCCACTTCGACGACATTATCGAAATTTTCAAGAAGTACGATGTCTCGTTCAGTTTGGGGGATTCCCTGCGTCCGGGTTGCACCCACGACGCATCGGATGAGGCGCAACTGGCGGAGTTGAAGACGCTGGGAGAGTTGACGCGCCGCGCCTGGGAACATGACGTCCAGGTGATGGTGGAAGGCCCCGGTCACGTTCCGATGGATCAGATCGAGTTCAACGTCAAGAAGCAGATGGAGGAGTGTTCCGAGGCGCCCTTCTATGTGTTGGGACCGCTGGTGACGGATATTGCTCCCGGTTATGACCATATCACGTCCGCGATCGGTGCGGCGATGGCGGGATGGTACGGGACGGCGATGCTGTGCTATGTGACGCCGAAGGAACATTTGGGGCTTCCGGATGCGGAGGATGTTCGGAATGGTTTGATCGCGTATAAAATTGCGGCCCACGCGGCGGATATTGCGCGTCATCGTCCGGGTGCGCGCGATCGCGATGACGAACTGTCGGCGGCGCGATACAATTTCGACTGGAACAAACAGTTTGAATTGTCCCTCGATCCCGATCGCGCCCGGGAGTACCACGACGAAACCCTGCCGGCGGACATCTACAAAACGGCCGAATTCTGCTCGATGTGCGGCCCGAAATTCTGCCCGATGCAGACGAAGGTGGATGCGGACGCGCTGACGGAGTTGGAGAAGTTCTTGGCGGCGGAAGAGGAGAAGAAGAAGGAAGTCGCGAAGGCTTAATGGCTCGTTTAATTTTGATTTGAAAGAAGGCGGGGGGTTGCCCCTGCCTTTTTTTTAGATGATTCAATTCGGAAAATTAACCACAGAGGCACAGAGGACACGGAGAGTTGGATGAGTTGTCATGAACAGTGGGAAAATGTCACCGGATTTTGAATGATATCATGTTTGCTAAAATAGTTTTTACGAGAAAAGGACGAGAGCTTGAAAGCCGTGTCTTTTTAAAGGCTCGATCGCATTGTCGGCCCCCATGGGACCCCCGGCGAGTTATGGCTTCAATTTGTGTCCTCTATCTCAGCCGCGATCGCCCTTCCCCTCGTCGCGCTCTCCTGGCAGCTTCCTTGGAATTCCGTACAACTCGCGATCGCCACCCTTTTCGCTTTCGACCTCACCGGAGGGATTGTCACCAACGCCACCCCCGCCGCCAAACGCTGGTATCATCGCCCCGGTCAAACATTCCGCCACCACTTCGGTTTCGTAGCGATTCACGGCCTGCATTTATTCATCGTGGCGACCCTCTTTCGCGGCGGAGATTGGTTCTTTTTTGGTTTGACTTACAGTTTCTTACTTTTGGGGTCTAGTTTGATTTTGACCGTCCCCCGCGATCTGGGTCGTCCCGTGGCGCTACTATTGTTTAGCATCGGTCTTTTATTCGGCTTTTATCTGATTCCGCCGACGGTGGGTTTGGAGTGGTTTTTGCCATTTCTGTGGCTGAAACTATTTGTGAGTCATCTCCTGCCAGAATAGCGATCGCCCTTGAAATAACAAGGGGTGATAAGAAATGGGAAACCATCGCCGATCGTGGGACAACTCGGCTTCACCTGAGCTACAATATTAAAGTTAAAAACTCCGAGTTTTTCCCACCGTCCCAATTGCCCCAAACCCGAATCTATGCGACGTTCTACTTTCGGTCAGTCGGCGGTCAGCCTCACATTATTGAGCGCGATCGCCTTCGGTATTTACCCGCCGGGAATCGCCCAAACGCCTCCTCCGTCCGATTCGACTTCTCCCATTCAACCCGGAGTCGCCTATCGCCTGGGGGAGAGCGATCGCGTCCAAATCGACGTGTTTGGCGTCGAGAAATATAGCGGGGAATATCTGGTTTTGGCTGACGGTACGCTGAACCTGCGGGGAGTCGGCGTCGTCCGGGTCGGGGGACTCACCATCCCCGAGGCTCAAATTCTCGTTTCCCGACAGTACGCCAGCCTCCTCCAACAGCCTGTTGTCACCCTCAGTTTGGTGGAACCCCGGCCCATTCAGGTGGCGATCGCCGGAGAAGTGTCCCGTCCCGGCTCCTACACCGTCACCTTTGCAGACGGACAACAATTTCCCCACGTGACCGACATCCTGAACCTCGCCGGGGGCATCACCCAGGCGGCGGACGTCAGGGAGGTGCGACTCCGGCGGGCCCATTCCGCCGATCGCCCCATCATCCTCGACCTGGGCGAATTGGTCGAGCAGGGGAATCTGAGCCAAAATCCGGTGCTGCTGGACGGGGACAGTATTTTCGTGCCGACGGCCACATCTTCAGATCCGGCCCAAATGCGACAGTTCGCGTCTACCAGCCTCGTCCCCCAGGCGATCGACCCGGTTCAGGTGGCGGTCGTCGGGGAGGTTTTCCGTCCCGGTTCCTATGCGATCGCGCCCCAGGCGACCGAAGACGGCGACGCCGCCAATTTCCCCACCCTCACCCGAGCCCTGCAGGTGGCGGGAGGAATTCAAGAGGAAGCCGATATCCGTCAAATCGAACTTCGCCGGAGTACCCGCTCCGGGTTGCAGGTTTTCACGGTCAACCTGTGGGACCTGTTGCAGTCCGGGGATATCACCCAGGATCTGTTTTTGCAGGATGGAGATACGATTGTCGTCCCCACGGCCGAGGCGATCGCGCCGGAAGAGTTGGAAACCCTGGCATCGGCTAACTTCTCGCCGGAAACCATCAACGTGAATGTGATCGGGGAAGTGGTCAATCCGGGGGCGATACGGGTGCCGCCGAATACTCCTTTAAATCAGGCTTTACTCGCTGCCGGTAGTTTCGACCCGGTTCGAGCCCAAAAAGGGAGCGTGGAACTCATCCGTCTGAACCCGAACGGGACGGTTTCTCGCCAGACGATACTGGTCGATCTCGCGAGCGGAGTTTCCCCCGAAAATAACCCGGTGTTGCGAAATAATGATGTCGTCGTCGTGAATCGTTCCGCTCTGACGGCCGTCAGCGATACGGCGGAGGAAGTTTTCCGACCGGTGCGAGCGATCACCAATATCGCCGCCTTTTTCCGCCTCTTTTTTTAGGATCAATACTTCGGTATTGCTTTCAAAACAGTTCTCCGTCGGGGTCGCGATGATGGCAAAGGTGACGAACCTGGTATTTTAAGTAAGATCGTGTCCGGACGCTCAACCGCAAGCCATGACTCTAGAAAGCTCCAAATTCCCCAACCTGCAACGGGCGATCGCAGCGGAACTCTCCCCCGAGGGACTTTTCTCCAGCCTCGTCGCCGGTGTGGTTGTCGGCGCCATCGGCGTGACGATGTGCATCTCCTACGCCGCTTTAATTTTTTCCGAACACCTGGCCGAATTCCTCACCGCCGGCATCGGCATCGCCTTTTTCAGTGCGGGAATAATTTGCGCGATCGTCGCAGTTTTGAGTTCTTCCCCCGCCGGGATGATCGCCATCCCCCTCCCCGCCGCCGTGCCGATTTTGGCGTTGATGGTGGCCGAGATCGGCGATCGCTTGCCAGAAGACGCACCCCCCGATATTTTATTTTCAAGTGCGATCGTGGCGATCGGTTTGACGGCTTTAATCACCGGCGTTTTTCTCCTCATCCTCGGACTCCTGAAAGCCGGAGAGTTGATCCGCTTCATCCCCTATCCCGTCGTGGGTGGCTTCCTCGCCGGCGTTGGTTGGCTGCTGTTCGAGGGGGGGTTCGCCGTCACCACCGGGGAAGAATTGAATTGGGCCCAATTGCCAGTTTTATTGGCACCCGATTTATTGCTGCGGTGGTTGCCGGCGTTGGCGTTTGCGGTGGCGTTGCTGCTGCTGTCCCGCCGCTACCCGAAATTCCCGGTGCTCCCCGTCGGCTTCGTCGTGGCGTTGGTGTCTTTTTACCTAATTTTGGCGTTCACCGATACGTCTTTGGCGGCGGCGACGGACGGGGGGTGGTTGTTGGGTCCGTTTCCCGAGGGGGGCGGTTCCTGGCGTCCGGTGGGTTTGGAGACGCTGAAACGGGCGAATTGGTCCGCGATCGGCGATCGCCTGGGGGATATGGGGGCGATTACGATTATCACCACTTTGGAACTGCTGCTGACGGCGAGTAGCATGGAATTAATCACGAACCGCGATATCGATTTAAACCGGGAATTGCGGGCGGCGGGGGTCGCCAATTTGCTGTCCGGTTTGGGCGGCGGTTTGGTGGGTTCTCACGTCACGTCTCTGAGCGTTTTGGCGACGAAAATGGGCGCGTCGCGGCGGTTGGTGGCACTGTCGGCGGCGGCGGTTTTTGCGGTGATGTTGGCGGTGGGGATCTCGGTTTTGTCGCTGTTTCCGAGGGTGGTTTTGGGGGGGTTCCTGCTGTTGCTGGGGCTGTCGTTTTTGGTGGAGTGGCTGTACGACGCCTGGTTTGAATTGCCGAAGTCTGACTATTTTTTGGTGATTGTAATTTTGCTGGCGATCGCAACTTTTGAACTGTTGGAAGGGGTGGCGGTCGGTTTGGTGGTGGCGATCGTTTTGTTCGTCATCAATTACAGCCGCATCGACGTGACCAAACACACGTTTTCGGGTGCCAACCGCAAGAGTTACGTCCAGCGATCGCGGGATCAGGAATTGTTGTTGCAGGAACGGGGAGAGAAAATTTACATCCTGGAATTGCAGGGATTTATCTTTTTCGGAACGGCGAATAAGTTACTCAAGCAAGTTCGGGAACGGTTGGGGGCGGAAGACCAACCGCCACTGCGGTTTTTGGTGCTGGATTTTCGGTTGGTGAACGGCCTCGATTCTTCGGTGGTGGTGAGTTTCGCCAAGTTGCGCCAGATCGCCCAAAAGGAGAATTTGGCGATCGCATTGACGAACCTACAACCGGCGGTGGAATCTCAACTCAAACAGGGCGAAATTTTGGAATCGGAGGACTCGACATTCCGGGTGTTTGCCGACCTCGATCGCGGTTTGGAGTGGTGCGAAGATCGGCTTTTGGAGGAGTCGAAGTTGGATGATTCCGGGGTTTCTCCCCTGCCGGAACAACTGCGGCGGTTCATTGCCGAACCCCGAGATGTCGAGACGTTGATGGGGTATTTTCAATATTTGGAAATTGCCGCCGGTGAGACTTTATTTCGCCAGGGCGATCCCTCCGACGGTTTGTATTTCCTGGAGTCGGGACGGGTCAGCGTTGTTTTCGAGTTGGAAGACGGGAGCGAAAAGCGGGTGCAAACCTACACCGGCGGCACGATTTTGGGGGAGATGGGGTTGTATCAGAACGCGCCGCGATCGGCTTCCGTTATCGCGGAAGAAAATAGCGATCTTTACCATCTTTCGACCGTCGCCTTTGAGAAAATAGAGACGGAACAGCCGCAGTTGGCACAAGAATTTCACAAGGCGATCGTCCGGCTGTTGTCGGCCCGTTTGAAACAGCGATCGGCGGAGTTGCAACATTTGTTGCAGTGAGTTTGTATTGTCGGGGAACTGCCCCTGATTTCACCTGCCTTGAAATGAATTTAAAGGCTCACAGCAAAAGTCCACGCTTGCGTGGACTCGGTTGGACATAGACTATAGCAATCGGAAATCATTGGAAAATTGTCTGGCCCCCAAACCCCCAATTCTGGGGGCTTTGAACGAGTCGGATTTTTACGAATCATTTCACACTGCTATATCCCGATCGCCATATCATATCAGATCCGGTTATCCCCTCCTAAACCTCCCCAATCATCTGAATATGATTTGAGCGATCCCCCTAAATCCCCCTTAAAAAGGGGGACTTTGAGAACCGTTATTAACCCCAAAATAGAGGCGGGAGTAGGCATTGCGATTTATTGGTAGGGGCAATCTCCTTGATTGCCGCCGCGACCGCCGCCGCGACCGCCGCGACCCCGCCCTTGACCTTGACCGAGTTGGGCGCGTTGTTCGGGGGTGAGGGTGTCGCGAATTTGCAACTGTGTCTCGAAGCGCCGATCGCCCAAAGCGCGGCTCAATTCCTGATTGTTTTGACGCTGTTGGCGCAGTTGTTCGGCGCTGGCGTCACTTTGCCGGAGCGATCGCATTTGATCGCGATTTTCCCGCAATTGCTGGCGCTGAGTGTCGGAATCGGCGTAGGTGCGATCGCGAATTTCTTGGATTTCTTGCTGTTGTTCGGCACTCAAATTTAAACCATTGAATCCCATGCCACGACCCGGACCGGCGAAGGCCGCCGCCGCACTCAGGGGAAGAAATAAACTCGTCACTGCAATTGTAGAGAATAATTTTTGCATTTTCATCGTCCGATCTCCTTCAATCTTGTTTTGAGGATTGACTCTTTCGAGCTTTGATTTCATCATAGGGGTGGAGGGGGCGCGATCGCCTCGATCAAAGTTCCCAATTTGGATGGTTACAATGTCGGATTGAAATGAAGGTTGGCGATCGCACCAAAGACCTATTCACCTAGTCCTTAAGTACCAAATGCCCGAGGTTGGTCGGAGATTTTACCCTTTAAATGGGTGGCAGATGCGTTTTAAACTATAGCAATTCAACGAGATATTTTATCCCCCATGCGATGGTTTCGTCGTCCGAAGTCTCCGGTGCCCCTTCTACTGTACTTGGAATGGGTTTTAATCGCGATCGCCCTTTTGACGGCTTTTAGCCCCCTCCCCCCCGCCTACCGTCCCGGTTGGATGCGGCAGGAAGTCCACTCTCAAGTCCAGTCCCCCGACGGCCCGCCCGGTTACGGGAGACGGCGAATGATGGGTCCGCAAAATTTGCCCCGCCGACCCGGGTTTCCCGCCGGCGTGGCGGTCAGTATCGCCAGTTTGGGCCTGATGGGGTTGAGGCTGCCGGGGCGATCGCAAAAAGCCCCGATCCGCTGGCTGTACGCCGGTTTGGGGTTCGGCTTCAGTTGGCTGGCCGTGGCCTTCGGCGGGCAGGGAACCAGCTTTTTCTCAGCCCTGCTGCTGGTGGTGGCCATCCGGGCCTGCCTGTTATTTTCCTGGCGGGGGCGAATTGTCGTCGCCCTCCTCGCCTACGGGTCCTTTCTCCTGTGGGCGTTTCTGCGGCTGCACGGTTTGGAACATCGGGCTTCTGACCCCCTGCACGGGCTGATTTTAACCCTGACATTCAACAGCAGTTTGCTATTCGGATTGGTGTTAGTTTTTGTCCTGTTATTGGTGGGGGCGTTACTCTCGGAACAGCAGAGCCGCCGGGAACTGGCTGAGGCGAACCGGCAGCTTCGGGAGTACGCGATTTTGGTCGAAGATCGGGCGATTTTGCAGGAACGAAATCGCATCGCCCGGGAAATTCACGACTCGGTTGGACACAACCTCACCGCCCAAAGTATCCAACTGGAAAATGCCGCGTTATTTTTACCCGAAGATCTGGAGCGGGCCGATCGCCACCTCCGACAGGCTCGGGAGTTGGGACGGGAGGCGTTGAAAGAGGTGCGGGCGTCCGTGGCGACGCTGCGATCGCACCCTTTGCAGCGGTCTTTTTTGCCAACTCTCTCCCACCTGATCGAAGACTTTCGACGCACCACGGCGATCGAATTGGAGTCCCATCTGGCGGTGGAAGAAACCCCGCCGACGGACATCGCGATCGCCCTGTATCGGGTCGTCCAGGAGGCCCTGACCAACATCGCCAAACACGCCGGCGCCACCCGCGTCCGCCTGTCTTTGGTGGAAGATTCGGGGCAATTTTATCTGAAAATTCGCGATAATGGATGCGGTTTCAACCCCCGAGAAAATACCACCGGATTCGGGTTGCAGGGGATGGGGGAACGGATCGCCGCCCTGGACGGGGAATTTGAGCTGGTCAGTTCTCCCGGCGAGGGGTGCAAAATCGAAGTTAAACTCTCAAAAAATAAACGCCATGATTCGAGTTCTGTTAGTTGACGATCAGGGGATCGTCCGGGAAGGGTTGCAAAGTCTGTTGGAGGCGAAACCGGATTTGCAGGTGGTTGGACAGGCCGAAAACGGACAAATTGCCGTAGAATTGGCACTGCAATTAAATCCGGACGTGGTGTTGATGGACGTGCGGATGCCGGTCATGGACGGGGTGGCGGCGACGCGATCGCTCCAGGAAAAAAAACCGGAAATAAAGGTATTGGTATTGACCACATTTGACGACGATGAATATGTCAGCCAAGCCATGCAGTCGGGGGCGAAGGGTTATTTGCTAAAAGATACGCCCTCGGAAGAACTCGCCCAGGCGATCCGTTCGGTTCAAAAAGGTTACACCCAGTTGGGGCCGGGACTGTTTGAAAAGGTGATGTCGGCGACGCCGAAACCTCCCGAACCGGAACCGATACCGGAGGAATTCCAACAGTTGACGCCGAGGGAATTGGAGGTGGTGCAGTTGATCGGTCGGGGCTACAACAACCGGGAAATTGCCGAGGAATTATTCATCACCGAACGGACGGTAAAAAATCACGTTTCGAGTATTTTAAACCGCCTCAATTTGCGCGATCGCACCCAGGTGGCGTTGCTGGCGACCAAACATCACATTGCAGAATAGAAGAGAGTGGGGAGTTGTGGGGGCAACCGTCCCGGGTTGCCCAAATCATTGAATATGCTATTCTTGATTTTACAGTGTATCAATCCCATTCAAGAATACACGGGCGAAGACCGAGAGATTTTCCTGCATAATACACTGGTACAAGATGCGGTTTTGCGACGGTTACAAACGATGGCGGAGTCCACACAAAGGCTTTCTGAAGAGTTAAAAGCCGAAGCCACAGAGGTGGACTGGCGGGCGTTGTCCGGTTTCAGAAATGTTCTGGTTCACGATTATTTGAATGGGATGATGCGATCGCCGATAGTGACGGCAGAATAGGGGTTCAAATCCAGTATCGCCCATTTGTGAATCTCCATTTACTGGTAGCGGGTCAGTTCCACTCGGTAGCGTTGTTTTTTGGTGATGGAGACTTCCCCCACTTCCAGGCGCCCCTTGCCGCGGATGGCGATCAGGTCGCCGGTTTTGACTTGATAGCTGGCCTGTTTGGCGTCCTTCCAGTTGACGCGGACATCCCCGCCGTCGATGAGCGTCACCATTTTGCTGCGGGACATCCCGAACCCCGCCGAAGCGATCGCGTCCAGACGCAGGGAGGCTTCTACGGTGGTCATCGCCTTTTTCTTGGGTTCGCGGACTTTCAATTCCCCCAATTCGATGCGCTGGGTTTTGACGGGAACCGTGCGGACTTGGGTCAGGTTCATCTCCAGGAATTCTACCAGTTCCGGAACCACGATCGCCTGGGCGCCCCGTTCCCCCAATACGATCAGATCGCCGGTTTTTTCCCGGACGATGCCGGTGCCGAGGAGGGCTCCCAGAAAGTCCCGGTGGGTGGCGGTGTCGAACAAGAAATTTCCCGAGATGTCCAGGGCCGCAATTTCCACGCCGTCGGTTTCCAGGGGAAGTTCCGATCGTGCGATCGCCAGCCGCTGCCGTTCCGCTTGAGGATAGCCGCCCCAGGAGAGGGCCTGGACTTCCGTGAGGCGATCGAAAATTTGCCGAGCTTCGGCCAGTTCCGGGGGGGAGAGAAACTCGGTTTGGGCGATCTCCCAGGTCTTCAACGCCTGTTCCGCCTGGTCGATGACCCGGGCCATGCTGTCTCGATTTTCAATGCCGCTGAGTAGTTCTTCCCTTGGGAGCATCGGTCAATGTGGGTCTGAGGACTGGAGGTGCGATCGTGATTATTTTACTGTAGCAGGTTTTCAGCCGTCCCCGACGTTTGATCGTCCGGCGTTGCGGGAAGTTCCGGAAAGCGGCGCGTCGAATTGGGGCTCCTGTGGGCAAGAGGGAGTCCGGTTAGCATCAGGAATCGATCCAGGTTGTTGCCTCAGTCGAGCGAAAATTTTAACGGCTCTTAAGATTGGAATTTTAAATTTTGATATGTTACACTCCATTTGAGAATCTGCGATCGTTCGGGGGACAACGTGAAAATCACTATTGTGGCGATGGACATTCCCTATCCTCCCGTTCACGGGGGAAGAGTTGATATTTGGCGAAGACTCAAAATGTTGTCAGAGTTGGGAACCGAAATACAGCTGATCTGCTGGTCTGCCGAGACTCCAGATGCCGACAGTTTAGATGTTATCAATCGGTATGTTAAAGATTTCTACCCAATTTTCTATCGGCGTAGTGTCGGCGCTTATGTCCGCCGGGTGTTAGATTTGTTGTCCTATCCTTTAGAAGTCACATCTCGAATTGTCAGGGGCGAAGAGTGGACTCGAATTCTGGAATCCGTCCGGCGCTTTCAACCCGACGTCATTTTCTGCGATCACATTCACAGCGGCGTGGTCGCATCCCGATTGAGCGACACCCTAGATATTCCCATGGTCGTGCGATCGCACAATATCGAGCATTTACAATACCGCTATTATTTTCAGTGTGCCCTAGGACATCAAAAATTCTTACGATTTTTATCTCTCATCAATTTGGAGAAATATGAAAAATCGTTGCTCCACAAAAGTTTGGCTTTTTACGATATTTCTAAAGACGATTTACAATTTTGGCAACAACAAGGGTTTGACAATGGATACTTTTTGCCTCCATTGATAGATTTAAAGTCAGAACATCATCAAAATGCTGACGGTTCAAGTGATGATGGTGTGAACGAAGAAATAACCTATGACGTTGTATTTTTGGGGAACTTACATTCGGAAAATAATGTGGCAGGTGTCATTTGGTTTGTCGAGGAAGTGTTTCCCATTCTCAAAGAGCGATCGCCAGACATTAAAGTTCTCATTTCGGGTGCAAATCCCGTACCTAATATTCAAGAAATTTGTCAAAATAAACCGGGGCTGGAATTGAAAATAAATCCCCCTTCTGCCCGCAAAATCTATCGGTCAGGTCGAGTTTTGATTGACCCCGTGGCAACCGGATGCGGGGTCAGTACCAAGTCACTCGGTATGTTGGCGAGCGGCAAACCTATTGTTTCTCAACCCAAAGGATTGTCGGGTTTGCCAGAAGAAGCAAAACAATACTTCCGAGTCGCATCTGACCCTGAATCCTATGCCAATGAAATTATCAATTGTCTGGCGGAAGAAAAACCCAACATCCCCGATCGCGCTTTGCTAGAATCGATGTTCGGATATCCCGTAGTTCAGAATTTCCTCTTTCAACTGAACTCGATACTTGCCAACAATTAATTCAATCTAAAACACGATATAGCAGCGCCGTAGCTTGGGAATTATAGTAGTCGGCAGGATGGCTAGGACATCGAAGGATTCTCAAACCCCAACGATGAGGGCTTTTTCTGCCAATGACCTGTTGACTCCTGACTTTTAATCGCTATAATTCCCCAGTAGCCCAGGTATTAAACCCGTTTTGATCTGAGTATTGAACCCGATTTGATATTACCTCTCAGCTTTTGTCCATCCACTTCCCATAATTCCAAGCAACCCGGAAAGAGTTCCGGCACCCCGCCATATTGACAGCAAGGCTTGATTGACAGCGTACTGACCCCGGAACAAGGCTATGGGAATAGAAACTATCCCAATTGCCACCAAAACACATCCTTTGATAAAACGGGTGCCTTGAATGTAGAGAGAAGGATATAACTCTCTTTCAAATAAACTTCTGGCACTCCATCCCCAGTAGCCTCGTTCTAACAACCACGTCAAACTAATTCTAGATTGAGGCACTCGCTCCCGCACTCGGGCTTCATCAGCCCACACGATTTTTGCCCCTTGCTTATGAAGTTGCATAAATAAATGTGTATCCTCAGAGCCTTGAATTGCAAAACGCTCGTCAAAAACAGTTTCTAGCTGCTTTAAAAGTTTGCTCCGAACCAAAACATTGTTGGTGTAAGCAACATCCATTATCTGCCCCGTCGGATAGTGTTTCGGAGCAAAGAATTTACCTTTATTGATCCAATCCGGTACGTCAACATCACTTTCAAAGTAAGGAATGACAGGCCCCGCTACCACGTCAGCTTCGTATTTCTCTTGCACGATTAACAGGTTTTCTAACCAGTTTCGGTCGGGGATTTCATCATCATCCATGATCGCAATAAAATCGGTTTCATCAGATGAGTTCGCGATCGTTCGGTTGCGGGCATAAGAGACACCCTGCTGAGTTTCGATATCGTATCGCAAAGGGTATTTGAAAGTGAGGGCCACTTCATCAATTAGCGATCGCGCAGAGCCGGAAGCATCGTTATCGACGATAACAATCTCTATTTCGGGTGCATCAATTTGGTCAAAAGTCAGGTCTTCAAAACCCTTGAGCAACCGCTTCAAATCATCGGGACGCTTGTAAGTCGCCACGCAAATTGATATCAACATATGTTTACATCAGAAATATTTGAGTCTGATTACTCGAACAATCAAAACAGTCGATTCGGTTGTCTGGCGTTCCTTTATCTCAATCGATCAAACTCAAGAAGCGACCGATGTAGAGACCGGAACCTCAAGCAGATTAATATCGCTACAGGAGCGATCAAATGCCTCTTCTAGAGAATACTTGGGTTTCCAGTTCAAAACCTTTTTGACTTTCTCATTGGTGTATCGAAGGGGCTTGAACCGACCCTGAAGCTTCGCCGGAACTAAAATCCCGGGCAGGCGAGCTTTGCCCTTGAGAAATAACTTGTTGTAAAGCCATGCCATCTGGGCGATCGCACTCATCACGGGCCAACTGACAAAGAACGTCCGGGGCGTTTCTTCCATCTTGGAGATGAGTTGTTTGGCGTAGACATTTTGCGTCGGCAAATTGTCGTCAACGATGTTCAAAGTTTGTCCGAGCGCCGCGTCGCTTTCGGCCGCCATCACGATCGCTTCCGCACAGTTTTCGACGTAAGTGACCGGCATCGTCGCATGGGCGCCGATCCTCAACCACGCGCTGCCTAATTCCGCCCCCAAACAGGCGTTCCAAAGATAATCTCGGCCGTAGATCATCCCCGGACGGATAATGGAGACTTGCCCGCCCTCCCGTTCAAAATCGCGATAAAGAGCTTCTTGAATGAGCTTGGTTTGGGCGTATTCGTCCCGGTTGAGCGGGTCGGCTTCGATGGAAGAATCTTCATCCAAAACTTGGCGCGATCGCAGTTTTTGATAGTCGTAAACTGAGAAGGTACTGATCGCCGTCAGTCTCGTCACCTCCGCCTTTTTCATGGCGGTCAGCAAGTTTTCTGTGGCGATCACCGTCCCCGCAAATTGCGTGTAAAAATCGCCCGACTTGACGGCAGCCAGATGAATGACATCATCCACCGATTGCAAGGCTTCCACGAGTCCCGACATCTGCCGCAGGTCCAAGCGAACCAATTCGACATTGGGATGGTCGTACCAAGACAGGCGCGTGGCATCCGTTTTGGGCCGGATGACGGCCTTCACTTGATGTCCCCGCCGCAACGCTTCCGCGACGATGTACTGTCCTAAAAATCCGGACGCTCCCGTGATAAAAAGCTTCATATGTGATTTTCCTCCGCGACTAATGCGTTGACTAAACGACTGGTTTTCTCAATCTCCTCAAAACCGATGGGCGGTTCCCGATTCTCCTGCAAAGCCCGGTACGTTTCGTCGAGCATACGATGCAAGCCCTCATAGGGAGTCTGCTGTAAAAGCTTGCGACGAAAATTCTTAAAACTGGCGTTCATCAGCGTCCAACCGCCAGAAAACTGATTCGCCAGAGGGGAAAGTTGCTTGCCCACCGAACGGGGGATCATACAACGCACATAAGGTTGAAACAAATCCGCCTCGGCATACCCTTTGGAACCGCGAACAAAAACGGAGAAACAGTCCGGTTGGGTATAGGCACTAAATCGAATCCGAGTGTGCTTTGTTCCAGAAAAAACGAGCGCATCTAGATCGTCGTATTTGAACAAATCGCCCCCGCCATGATTGTTCCAGGCGGCTTTAACGCGGTCAAAATCCGGAATAAATAGTAACGCGAGATAGGATAAATGCGTGATAAAATCGTGAATGACACCCGCCGGAAGCTTGTGCACCGGACTCGGAAGATTTTCATCGGCGTAGCGGCCGCCGCTGCGAATATCCAACGCCATCCGCACTTCGACTTCCTGAACTTCTCCCAGAGTCCCATCCCGAACCAGCTTTTCTATTTCCAGAATGGGCTGATTGAAGCGGTAGTTCTGGCTTTCGAGCAGGCGACGATCGCACTGCTGGGCAAAAGACCACAACTCTTTAAATTCGTCGTAGGTGGGGGTGATCGGCTTTTCGCAGATCACGTGGGCCCCGGCACTCAGGGAATCCATCGACATTTTTTTGTGGATGTGAGGCGGGGTCAAAATATGTACGACATCGGGTTTGGCTTCTTCCAGCATTTGCTGATAGTTCGTATACGATGCTTCCGCACCGAATCTCTGAGTTGCATAATTGGCCGCGGCGGGGGAGAGGTCGCAGACTCCCACCAATCGGGCGCGATCGGAATTAGCCAAAAAACTGAGATGCTCTTTGGAAATTAATCCGGTACCGATCACCGCAGCTTTCAATGCAAGTTCCTGATTGTTTTTAGTCATCACATTTTTATACTGCAATCTTTGACTATCAATTTACCACAATTATAAATCAAAAAAATGGCGGTGGCAAGATTTTTGTGAGATCAAAAATTTTGAACCGATCTCACCCTTTTTTGAGACTCATTTTTGACCCAAATTGTGGATGCCATGATTTTCAAAAATTACGCAACATTTTTCGGAAATCAATTGCGATCGATCTGCCTCAGCAGTGGAGCATAACGTTGAACTGGAATTCCAGCTTTTGCCGAGATCATAACGGTGACGTGATCGGGTTCAATATCCGATAAAAAATTGATGATTTCTTGTTTCGACAGATCATCTGTAGCAAAGTATCGCAAACCCGGATATAAAGGGTCAATATAGTGTTGTGATTCATCTCTGAGAATGTAATCGACAAACATCCCATACAAAATATATTCAGACAAATTCCAAGTTCCGGCGATTGTTTCAATCCAAGAACGTCCCGACATCTTTTCCAAATGATCGTGTAGCTTGATAACATTATCTTTTTTCCAACTAATTAGGTCGCCAATATAGTTGGGAGCTGGAAAATCAACCATGGGTGTTTTCAGTAATTGACTGGCAGTTTGATACCAACTATAATGACTTTTCCAGGTTTCAGGAATTGAATTGGGTTCCCGATAAAACCTTACTTTTCCATCTCGAACAAATCTTGTAGCCGGATCGAAAGGACGAACAAATGCAACATCTGAATCTACAAACATGAGGACATCTTCAGACACAAATTTAGCCGCAGATAGCTTGACAATTTGTTGAAGTAGCCAATTGCGAATCGGGAGAGTTTTCAAGCTAAACCAGCCATTTTTGACAAGTGGAATTCTTTTAATCCACCAAGGAATAACCTCTTCAACAACCAGAATTTCTGTCCGGTCGTTCTGTAATTTATTAAATAGAGCCCGATCTTTTCTATCGACAATAATATAATGTTTAATTGAAGCGGGCAGGAACTCTTCAACAGTAGAAGACAAAAGTTTACATCTCTCAAAGTCCGGCGCGTAACTCGGTGTAACTAGACAAAAGGTATAGTGTTGAGATTGAGAAGCGAACATTTGAGTATTTGAGTCAACCATGATAAATTACCACAAATTACAAAAGACAAACTACATTGATTGTGAGGTCTATATTTCACTAGCTAGGATCTTTGGATGGCCCACCTAAAAACCAGGATATTGATTTTCATTTTTGTCAATCATACAACATTAATTGAGATTGGAAGTTTCACTGTTTCGCATTTGTCGTCGATACAAAAATGCAACTGCTGCCCACAAAAGTAAAGCTTTGATAATATCTGAAGTCAGGGTAGCCCACGTTGCCCCTCTCCAAGAATAAATGGGAATTAATAAACGATTAATTCCCACATTCAACAAAGCCGTTCCTAAAATAATGAATCCACGGATTTTTTGATATCCAGAACCCGTCAGCGTATCGGCAGCTATCCACTGAATTCCGATTAAGAATGGCATGGGTGACAACCAAAGTACAACCGGCATAGAAGCTTTATATTCTTCTCCAAGAATATATGGAATCAAAGGATGGAAAATCCAATATCCAATGAACGCTACAAAACCATATATAATCGTGAGCGGAATCAATTTTTTGGCGAATAAAAAAGACCCAGTAATTCCCGACTTACCCTGTTCAAAAAACTTTGCGTATGTTGATGAAAAGATTGACAATAAAGGTAAATAAGCGACCTCAATAAAACGATATCCGGCAGAATATAAACCTGTAGCATTTGGCGTTGAAAGACTCGTCAACATAGTTTTATCAATGCTGGAGTTGACAACATCAGCAGATGCGCCAATCGAAAAGTAAATTCCTTGATTGAAATTTGATTTTATTTTAGATAAATTTGGTTTTCCAGGAAAACCTATCATCTTATGAACCAGCATCACTGAAGTTAAAGCAATGGATAAATTTGCCAGAAAATATAAAATTGACCAAACGATTATATTTGGGGATTCAAATCCAATGAATAGTACAATGGCTGCTATCAATTTTGAAAAGTTCATAAAAACTTGGAGTTGAGAAACTTTCTTGAGTAACCCGAACCCGACTAATGCACTAGATGAAAGACCCCAAATAGCCAGTCCTACAGTATCAGATATAAGAATCAATAGTATAGTTAAAGGAGGAATAGACTCGGGAAAAATTTGTAAAGCTATCAATAATGCCAACGCAATTAGACAACTCCCAGATGCTGCTGTTGTCAATAAAGCATTCGCCCATCCTTCTCGAAATAAGGAACGATCTCGAGAAACATCTCTGACTAACAGGTCGGCACTCCCGACCGTAGAAAAGGGATTCAATACAACAGCAAATGCACTGACTCCCATAAACATACCAAATTGATTGGTTCCTAAAGTTCGAGCCACCAAAACAAAGTATACGGCTTGCATGGCGATACCGATCACTCGGCTGCCCAGCATCCATAGTGTTCCTCGGAATAAAGGTTTCTCAAAAAGATTCGTTATTTTGGACTTAATATTTCTCAAGTGATTCACACCCAATACCTGACTTAATCAAAAAATACATCGATCGCAGTTCGGAGTCAATTCGATTCATTCTTTCCAGCGTTGAAGTTGATTTTGCTCGTCTAAAAATTTTTTAATCTGACCTTTGTAAATCGTTTTGTACTCGCTCAAGCTATACTGATTGACCTGAATTCCAAATGAGTCATCTCCTTTTCCTTGCATAACTTCGGCTACCTGATCGTTGACTTCCGGAGTAAAGTGACTGCCGTCATAAGTGTTATTCGGATCTTTGGTGAGAGGAGAAGGAATCGAAAAGTCATACATCTCATCATAAATTTGAGAAACTTTGTAAATCCCCTCTAGCTCACAATCCATTAATTCTCGGTCGTAACTTTCCATGACGACAGCCCAAGCCGACCTCGGTGGAACGTAGCCTACAAATTTTGCATTGGGAAATATATCTCTAATTTTCTGAAAGGGTTCTATCCGCGACAAATCACACTCTTGGGGGGATAAAGGTGGGTAAAATTCGGGATTATATTTGGGAGGATTTTCAAACTCTTCAATTTCAAAATTCTGGTTGTAGTAGTTGGTCGGATCGGGACTAACTTCCGCCAGCGTCATGGCAGAAAAGGTCAAAACATCGAGAGAAAAATAAGCTTCAAACATTGAGTTTGTAGCCGATGCTGAAGCTTCAACACCATGTTCATTAAACTTTGTTTCTTTGACAAAATTAAATGAATCCACGCCGACATAAACTATATCCGGGTCAATGCCTTGCTCTTTTGCAAATTTAGCATATGCTATAAAATCATCAACCCATCCTCCTTTAAAGGAATAATTGAAGCATCTTTTGTCTTTGAACATAGATGCTTTCAAGGCGATCACTCTGGAACTTCCGAGAATCAGACAATTATAATCGCGCTCATCCTTGGTTCTTAACAAAAGATTTGTTTTGGAAATTCGTT
Source organism: Lyngbya sp. CCY1209 (assembly GCF_055795065.1). Taxonomy (NCBI): domain Bacteria; kingdom Bacillati; phylum Cyanobacteriota; class Cyanophyceae; order Oscillatoriales; family Microcoleaceae; genus Lyngbya; species Lyngbya sp. CCY1209. The sequence goes on along the minus strand of NZ_JAYFER010000570.1, from coordinate 11,592 downwards.
CATTAAAAGTAAAATTTTTGTCTGTTATTTGATTTCCATGACTGTACCATAGCGGATCGATCAACCAATTAATTGAACCGACACTGCCGATCAGTCCGGCAGCCACTAATGAATAGATTTTGAAGCTAAAAGACATGATTCTCCTTTCCAGTCAACGAACCGACGATCGTGAATTGCTGCTCAAGCTTAGAATTGAAAGTACAAAAACTCGCTAACTCGTGTCATTCCCAACAAGGATATTGCGGTCATTATCCCCAAAATAGCGCTCCAAATTTTATTGGGTTTCCATTGCAAATTTTTCCACAACTGATCGATCCACTTTGCTCCATCACACGGTTGGGTCAGTGCGGGAGCGTATTTGCCCATCCACTGCTGGGTGTTGGGGGTCAACCAGGCTACCAGCAACAAACCGGTAATTCCAAACACAGAATATTTTTGACTGATACCGACATTGACAGTGAAGCCGTTGAAGTCCACGCCAAAATTCCTCAGAAAACTCAGATAAGGTTCCCAAAATCCGGGCAATGAGATTCCATTCAAACCGATCATCGAACTCAGGATAGATTGAGCCGATGAAAAGCTATCTGCTCTGAAAAAGACCCAGGAAACAATGACAGCCAAGAATGTGACCAGCCAGCCGATACCTTGCAATAACCATCCATCTTCCCTAGTATCTTTTCCGATCCAGCTACGAAATGAACGATATTGGTGATTGATGACTAAGTAAGCACCGTGTAGCCCTCCCCAGAAAATAAATGTCCAACCGGCTCCATGCCACAATCCTCCCAGTAGCATTGTCGTCATCAAATTAATATGTCGGCGGGTTTTACCATACCGATTCCCTCCCAACGGAATGTAGAGATAGTCCCGCAGAAAGTGAGATAAAGTGATGTGCCAACGTCGCCAAAAATCGACGATACTGACGGCTTTGTATGGAGAGTCAAAGTTGAGAGGCAGTCGGATGCCAAACATATATGCTATCCCGATCGCCATGTCTGAATATCCCGAAAAATCGAAGTAAAGTTGCAACGTATAGGCCAATGCTCCTACCCAGGCTTCCGAAAAGGTCAGCGGCACGCCCTGACTGGCGGCGGCAAAGACGGGGGTCGCAAATGCGGCGATGCGATCGGCAAAGACAACTTTTTTGAATAATCCAGCTACGAAAACAGTCAGCCCGACGGAAAAGTTTTGAGAATTAAATCGATAAATTGAAGCGTCTCTAAATTGGTGTAATACATCTTTATGATGGACAATGGGGCCGGCAATTAGTTGTGGAAAGAATGTAACGAATAAACTGTAGTTTAAGAAATTGTACTCTTTTGTGTTTCCACGATATGCATCCACCAGATAAGCAATTTGCTGGAAGGTATAAAAGGAAATTCCTAAAGGTAAGATAATAGTGCCAAGGTTAATGTCAGACCCGATCGCAAGATTGATGTTGGATATGAAAAAGTTGGCATACTTGTAATATCCAATCAATGCCAGGTTAAATCCGATTCCCAGAACAAGTAAAAGCTTTTTCTGAGTCAATTTTTCGGAAGCATCCCGGGACAGATAAAATCCAAAAATATAATTCAAGATGATGGAAGCAATAATGAGAAGCAAGTAGGGAGGGTTCCACCATCCGTAAAAAAACAGCGAAGCACAAACCAACCAAAAAATCGACCCTTCCAGTTTAGTTCCGGCAATTTTAATTGTTTTGCTGCCGATCAAATAAAATACCGCCAGTACGACGGGCAAAAAGAAAAATAGAAATTCCGGCGAGTTAAATAACATTTTTTGTCCTCCAAGATTCGGGTTTCAAAGAATAATTCGATGGCTCGATAAAGTGAAGTCCTTACGTTTTGATGTCCGGCGACATGACCGGTTGTTTTTGAATGGGTTGAATTATGGATATTGAAAGCGATGTATACAACACCCATAAAATATTGTTTTGACCAAACATCCCTCCTTCACTGGCATTGGTGAGCATCAGGTAAGTGAGAAACAGTAAGGGCCACAATCGATCCGACTCCGATCCCCCCTTGACCCATACAATAGCACAGAAAAAGTTAACAAAGTAGCCAAAAAAATAGGCGGAAACACCGAGTAAACCAATGTCTAGCCAAAGATCTAGTATACCATTGTGGGAGTAAGGAACCGGCCATCTTGCCGCCCTGATTACATAAGCTGATGCACCATCTAGTCCATTCCAAAAAGCCATAAATCCATATCCTAGCAAGGGTCGTTTTTCAATCATGTCTCCCACCCAAGCCCAGATATCTGTTCGACCGGTCAAGGAAGGATCTTTGCCAATTAATCCCAACAAGAATTCGGCATGGTTGATGTAAACATAGACCAGCACATAGCCCAATGTTATGATCGCCAAAAATGCAGGAAAAAACAATAAATATCTAAACCGAAGAGTCCGGTATGCAAAAAGGCTAATTATTAAAACTGTGGTGTTAATCAGTGAGCTGGATGACTTTGCCATCAGTAATAGAAAAAATGCTAAACCCAAGCCAACTCTAGATATCCATCGATCTTTATATTCAAAAAGACTGGGTGAAATGATGAAAATTATAGCACCCAATGTCATGGCTTTTCCCATCACATTTTTGTGAGTGAAAATTCCTCGCCAAGCGCCGGCGTGTACGACTTGTTCGAGTCCATATCTGGGTAGGGCGATCGCAAAAATAATACACAATATGGCAATGGCAATATATGCAAAAGCCAAAAGTCGCAGTTGCTGCTTGAATGTATAACGACTCCCCAAGTAAATTCCAAACAGTGTGGTTCCAATTAACCCGATACAACTTTTGAGAGTTCGAGCGGGATCGTCGGACCAAAAAAAGGACGATATCGCAATCAATATCATCAACCAAATGACGGCTGCTCGTGGTATAAAATGAATAAACTTCTTCCACCTTAACAGCAACAGGGCTGTGGCCACGGCATAAGTCATTAAGAAAAGGAGGACGTTGGGTACAAAATTGAATGAATTGATATCCACACCGTCCCCCTCACTTGCCCCTCCAGATATGATCAGAGGCAGCCAATCTGCGGTGTAGTGCATGAGAGCTAAAACTGTAAAAACCGGCTCAAAAGACCTTAAATATTGTAATAATTTGTCCATCGAATATTTTTGAGTAAGATTTCAACAGTTTTGACCGGCCAAAAACTGACAAATGTTACGATTCGATAACGATAATGTGGTTCTCCTGAAATCAGCGATTTAGATTGTCAACAATCATATCATCCGGTTGGGAATCCCAACAATATTTAAATGTAAAACTTTAAATCCCTTGTGTAAAGTTTTCGTAAACATGATTCATCTAACTTTTCTTCCGCCAAAATTTTTACCTCGGGATGATTTCGAGGAGAAACGAAGAAACGCTACGCTTCAGGAGGAACTCTTAGATGAGATTCGGCGTGGCAATTGGGACCGATCGCGCCGGGAAGAGGTCTTGAGGGGAAAGTAACGCTGGGCGTGGTAAAAATACTTGGTCGATTCGGTTTTGCTGATCCCGTTGATCACCATTCCCAAGACCCGCTGTCCCGATCGCTCCAACAGTTCTTTGGCGGACTTGGCGCTGTCGCGATCGACCATTCGGGGGCGGGCGACGAGCAGCACCCCGCTGGCCATTTGGCTCAACGTCAGGGCATCCGCGGCCAGGGTCAACGGTGGCGTATCGACGATGACAAAATCGTATTCTTCCGAAAAATTCCGAATCAAGGACGTCATGCGCCGGGAGTCCAAGAGCGCCAGGGGATTCGGGGGGGTGACGCCGGCCGTCAGGACGTCGAGTTGCTCGATGCCCTGATTCACGGCTTCCTCCAGTTGCGCCTGTCCCACCAAGACATCGCTCAACCCGACGGCATTCGTCAACCCCCAGACGTGGTGTTGGCAGGGTTGGCGCATATCCGCGTCGATGAGCATCACCCGATACCCGAGTTGGGCGATCGCCGCGGCCAAATTCGCCGAGACCGTCGATTTCCCTTCCCGGGGGACGGAACTCGTCACCACGATGGTGCGAACCTTGCGATCGGACCCCAAAAATTTCAGGTTCGCCTGCACCATGCGGTAAATTTCGCTAATAAAAGAATCCGGAGTATCCACCACGGGAACCGGCGGAGTCTGGCGATCGCCGCCCATCAAATAGCGAGAAAAGAGTTTTTTCGAGAAAGAAGGGATGATCCCCAACAGCGTGTATCCGAAGAAATCCCGGGTTTCCGCCACGCTCCGGAGAGACTTGTCCGCCATCTCCATGAGCAGGAGCAAGGTAGTCGAAGCCACCAGCCCCGCCATGACGCCCAACACCAGCAGCTCGAGTTTTGCCGTACTGCCCTCCTCGGGTGCGATCGCCGGTTCCACGACCCTCGCGTTGTTTGTGCTCTTATTTTCAGCCACTTGAACTTCTTCCAGATTTTCGAGCAAGGTTTCATAGGTCAGCCGCGCAATTTCAACCTTCCGCTCAAGTTCTCGCTGTTGCTGCTCAAATTGGGGCAGCTTTTCCGCCCGAGCTTCATAATTCGCCAGACTTTTGTAGAGCGAATCCAGTTGCTCGGTCAAATCGACACGTCGGAGTTCGGCCGTGATAAACTCTTCAAGCCGGTTCGTTTTCACGTCCATCACCCGCAGCAACCCTTCATCCACCGACCCTCCACTGCCCAAGGCACTTTGAATTTCTTGCTGCAAGCTGGCTTGCAGGTTATCCCGTTTGGCTTTGAGAGAAATAATCCGCGGGTTTTGGTCGCGAAACCGGCGTCGCTCCTCGGCCAACTGCGCTTCCACATTTTCCAGTTCTTGCAAGGTTCCCCGGACGGCGGGGGACTGACTCAGGGTATTGATCGCGATCGCATCGTCCAAATTCAAACCGATTTGATTTCCCAATGATGTCGTCAAAGCCCGCACCGAATTCAACTCAGCTTCCAGGGTGGTAATGTTCCGATTTAACTGAGCGATCTCCTGAACTGAGGTGGCAAATTCTGTGTTTAAATCTAAAATTTCATTTTTTTCCTTAAAGTCCCGAAGGGCTTTCTCTGCAACAAATACCTCTTGCTGAACTCGGGGAAGCTGATCTTGAATAAATTGTTTGGCTTCGGCTGCGTCTTGCTGGTTATTCTGAACGTTGGTTTTGATGTAAGCTGCCATCACGGCATTGATAATGTCAGCCGCTTCTTGAGCATTTTTGCTTTTATAAGTCAGATGTACGATGTCAGTGCCACCGAGAATACCGATTCCGAGCGCCGGCCTGATGTCGTCGGGGTGGAGGAGTTCTCCATCCTCGTTCGTCAAGTTCAACTCCTCGATCACCTCTTGCAGCAGGGGGGTGGAGTACATAATTTCAATCTGGGTACTCAAAGGAGTCTGGTCGGCCAACAGCGCTTTGAGTTCCCCGAGTCCTGCCCCAATTCCCGCCAAAGAGGAGGTTCGGTCAACTTTGAATAACAGTTTGCCGCTCGCTTCGTAGGTCGGGGTCAAAAATTGGGTGGCATAAACGGCCCCGGACACCGACAACACAAAAGCACCCAGGACGAAAAACCACCGTCGCTTCAGGGTTTGCCAGTAGCGGCCCAAATCCAGGTCGATGGATTCCCGATGTTCGATATTGCTCATATTCATGGTGATTCAATCCTCGGCATGACTCTCTTTAATAAGAATTAATTGTTATTATTGTCATCTTCGGTCAAAAGATTAATGATATTTAAGATCGCCGTTACGCCCATGATTCCGCCCACGGGTCTCAACACTTCTTCCAACCCATCTCCCACTTGAGTGAGGGACGAACGGCGGATGACCACGACATCATCTCGCTCTAAAATCGGATTGTTGACTTCGTTGATGCCGGCTTGAAAATCAACTTTGATCTGTCGCCGGGAAACCGTGCCGTTCGGGTTCAAACGCAACAGTTCGACCGAACTCATGTTGGCCCGCTGGGCGTCGAATCCCCCGGCGACGAGGATCGCCTGGTTCAGGGTCGTGTCAATGGGAACTTGGATGGGGCCCGGCTGCTTCACTTCTCCGACGACATTCACGGACATGGTTGCCGGGGAAAAACTGGCGTTGGCGACGGAGGCGATATCCCCCGGGTCGATTTGGCGGGCCGTGGGAATGACGATCGCATCTCCGGGCTGCAGGGTCACGTCCTGGGTGGCATCCCCGGTCTTGAGCAGTTGCCACAGGTCAACTTCGAGGGTTTGCATCTCTCCGGACTGGCTCAACCGCTGCAATTCGATGTTTCGGAGGTCGGCGCTGGGGGTGATCCCCCCGGCGAGTTCGATCGCCTGGGTGATGGTGGGGGGTTCTCCCAAGTCCCCCGGGGCTGCCATTCCGGGCTGTTGCCCCATGATGTGAGTTCCGGGGTTGAAGACTTCCCCGACGATCACCACCGGAAAGGGGGGAATCACTTCGGGGGCAAAACTGGCCGAGTTGATCTGGCGGATGGCGATGGGATCGAGGACTTCGGCGGTCGGCACGCGGATCGTATCTCCATCTCGCAACACCAGATCCTGAGTCAAATCCCCGTTTTCGAGCAACTCTCTCAGGTTGACGACGATGGTTTGTGGCGTCGGCTCTTGTCTTTGGATTTGGACTTGAGAGATGTCCGCGGCTTGGGTGATACCACCCGCCTGCTGGAGGAGTTGGGTGACTTTATAAAACTGAAACTGTCGGCCGGGGGTGTTAGCGACGGCCAGAGACAGGACGTAAGTCCCCGGTCGTTTGACTTCCCCTGCCACGGCGATGGTCACGGGACGGGGGCTGACGATTGTCACCGTGGCAACGGGTTGTTGCACGAAGGGGGCGTAGGCCGCAGAAATTTTATCTCTCACCTGAGAGAGCGGCAACCCGGCGACTTCGAGTCGCCCCACGAGGGGCAAGTTGAGGGTGCCGTCGTTCAAAATGAGATATTCGCCGCTGTATTCGGGAACATCGAGCAGATCGACTTGCAGCAGATCGCCCGCACCCAAGGTATAGGGGTCAGGGGCTCCGAGGGAGGCCGGAGTGAGTGTCGGGCCGGAGGGTTGACTCTGGGCGATCGCTGCCGGAGCTGTTGCATTCCACATCAACAATACGGTCAGCAGCCAACTCATCGGACTGGTCGGACGGTCCGATTGGGAGAAAGGCCATCGAAATAGATGCTCAGTCATAGGTGCGATTGGACAACTGGCTCGATCAGGGCGGAAAGTGAATGAAATTGCCAAAGTCTAAACGTTATTAGATCAGTATAGTCGTTATTTTCCGAAGTGGGGGGCGATCGCCGGATCTAACTCCGAATACTCCGGAAGAGAAGCTGAAATGAATGCACCCTGTCTTATGATAGTGCGATCGGGTTGAGAACGAGATAATAATTCGCTAAAGTTGCGTCCTTTAAATGCGATCAAATTGGCCGGAAGTCCCACCCCCACCCGTCCGACATCGGACAAACCCATCAAGTCGGCGGGAGTTCGGGTCACGCTCCGGGGCCAGTCCCCGTAGGGACGGTCTAGGTGGGCGATTCTGACCGACATTTTAAAGACTTCCAAGACGTCGTGATCGCCGAAGGCGTAAAACGGATCGCGACAGTTGTCGCTGGCGACGGTGACGGGGATTCCGGCCTGCTGCAATTCGTGCAGGAGCGTCACCCCCCGCCATTTGGGGGTGCGGGGGCGGTGCCGGGGTTCGGAATACTGTCGGTCTTGAAGATACAGGTTGCACATCGGCAGGCTAACGATGCCAATTCGGGCTTCCCGGACGACTTTCAAGGTTTCGGCGATCGCCGAGGTCGATTGCACGGCCAAACTGCAACAGTGACCGCAAATAATGGAATTTTGAAATTGTTGCCGGAGGGCGGTTTCTGCAATTGTTCGGAGCGCGATCGATTCCGGATCGCCGTTTTCGTCGGCATGAAAGTCCAGATCTAAATTCCGTTCTTTGGCTAGGGAAAAGACGCGATCGAGTTGTCGGTCGATGTCGGGATTCATATCGGCAACTCCCCCCAAAATGCCCCCCGCCTCAGCCACCCGATCGGCGAGTTTTTCTCCTTCGGGCGTCAGATAATAGTCGAGGGAAGCCAAGGAGACGGCCTGCAAGATCAGGCGATCGCGCCACTGTTCCCGCAACGTTTTGAACACCTCCCAACTGATATCGGCCAGTTTCCCCGCCGAGTCCAAATGGGTGCGGAGGGCTTGGGTTCCGTGGGCGTAGCTGCACTTGAGGCCGAATTCCATGCGAGCCGCCACGTCCTCCGGCGTCCAATATGTTTCGCTGTCCCGGGCTGCCGCCTCCAAAGCCCCCGCAAAGGTCCCGTCCACATTGGGCGATCGCTCCCAGATGTGACCTTTATCCAGGTGGGCGTGCAGGTCCACGAAACAGGGCCACAGTTGCCCCCCCTTGAGATCTGTAGTGGGGATATCGCTGCGATCGAGATGTCCGGCGGGTTGCAGTTGTGCGATCGCACCGGATGCGATTTCCACATCCATCAATACTGACCCGTCCCGGGTTTGTTTTTCCGCCCACTCGGGCCGGGCCCGTTCGAGCAAACAAAAGGGGATGTGGGCATTTGTCAGCCGGTAGCGATCGGTTTCGGGGAGGAGCATGGCGGGGGTTGAAATAGTCAGAACAAAAACCAGAAGGGAATTTCAGCCTTTTCGACTCGGGGATTCCGGGGGGGGCGATCGCTCTCAAAATGCGCGATCGACATCTTAAATATGTACAAACTTCATAAAACTTATTTTTTTGTAATATTCGCTACAATTTGCCTCTGTTTTCGGCTTTAACTTAGCAATTAATCCTTGAAGTTCGGAGGCACAATCTCCAACATTTGAGGAGATTCGGCGGACTGATTTTGAGGCATGAGATGAATCTGGAATCATCGATATCTGACTTAAAATGGAGTCGCAAAATCCACTTTTTTGAGGACTTTTGCGGTGGAGCGATCGCCGGCAAAATTGTCCGCAAATTCAAGCGGACGCCATTAAGAATCCAACAGAAAAGGGACAAATGGACAGACGATCGAACTCAAATCCGAGGCAAACTCAATCAATTTAAAGGATTGAGTCTGTCGGTCTCGGAGACGACGGCGATGACAGCCATGCCGATATTAGCATAAGACTCGCCTCCTGTACGGGTCTGCAACGTTCTGTCCGACGTCTGAATCGGGAATCTCAACGTCACGCCCTTTCGGTGCGAGTCCGACTCGCGAGGGGATCGTGGGGGCGATCGCGCCCCGTCGCCATCGGAAATACCCATACACATTTTTTCAATCGAATTGCACTAGGAGAACTCCCATGACCGCAACTTCAAACGCTTCCACCCCCTCTCTCGGCATCAAACTCGCATCTGCCGTCGGTTTGGTTGCCTTCGCCGGATTTTATTTCAGCAGTTGGCAGCGATCGCTCTTTGATCACTACGCCCAACAACAGGAACAGGAAACCGAAACCCTCGTGGCTGAGGCTGTGACACCCGATCGCCCCTCGACGGCAGAAATGGTAGAGGCGATGACAGTTGCCACACCCGCCACCCCGGCGGAAATCACCGATCCGAGTGCGATCGCGGATTTAAATGCCCGACTGTACGAACAAATTGACCAAAATTGGCGGCAGTATCCCACCTTTACCGAAAATCTGGTGTATCGCATCACCGTTAACAAAATGGGTGCGATCGCGGAATATGCCACCGTCAACCCCGCCGCCGCCGAATATCTCGCCGAAACCCCCATTCCCCAGTTGAGCGATACCGCAGATGCGAATATCGCCGACACCCAACCCCAAGCCGAATTTCTCGTGGTGATGGCGCCGGGGGGAACCCTGCAAGTCAGCCCTTGGGTCGCTGACTAGAGACAATTCCCCTTGGGCAACACCGAATAACTGTTGTGTACCCAACAATCGGGTCAAAAGCCTCCTTGTTTAAGAAGTGAGGAATGAGAGGTCATACTTTTGGCTTTTGGCTTTTGGCTTTTGACTTTTGACTTTTGACTTGTGACTTGTGAACTCTATTACCGTTTAACTTCCGATGCTCACCCAATTGTGGTCCCTGCGCGGCCGGTACAAAATTTTACACCTGACCTGGTTCGCCTTCTTTCTCTCCTTCGTCGTCTGGTTCAACTTCGCCCCTCTGGCGACGGCCATCAAAGAAGATTTCGGCCTCGAAGTCGGCCAGATTCGCACCATCGCCATCTGCAACGTCGCCCTCACCGTCCCCGCCCGGATCATCATCGGAATGCTCCTCGACAAATACGGGCCGCGGATCACCTACTCCGTGCTGCTGGTTTACGCCGCCATCCCCTGCATCGGCTTCGCGATGGCCCAGAACTTCAGCCAGTTGGTGATCGCCCGTCTTGCCCTGAGTATCGTCGGCGCCGGGTTCGTGATCGGCATCCGCATGGTAGCCGAGTGGTTCCCCCCGAAAGAAATTGGTTTGGCCGAGGGCATTTACGGGGGTTGGGGCAACTTCGGTTCCGCCGCGGCGGCCTTCACCCTGCCCAGCCTCGCCGCCCTGCTGACCTTCGGCGCCGGTGCCCTTCTCAACTGGCGAGTTGCGATCGCCCTGACGGGAATTTTCGCCGCCACCTACGGGATCTTTTACTTCTTTAATGTAGAAGATACGCCCCCCGGCAAGGTCTACCAAAAGCCGAAACGCGCCCGGGGATTGGAAGTCACCACCCAAAAAGATTTCTGGTTTCTGATGCTGATGAACGTCCCCCTCACCGGCGTACTGTGCCTCCTCGCGTGGCGACTGAGCAAAGTCGGCTTCTTGAGTCAGACTCAACTGTACATCGCCTGGGCTTGTTTGGCGGGTTTATATCTCTTCCAAGCCTACAACTGCTGGGCGGTGAACAAAGAATTGGTCCTTGGCGAAAAACGCTATCCTCCGGAAGATCGCTACAGCTTCTCCCAGGTTGCCATTCTGGAACTGACCTACTTCGTTAACTTCGGATCGGAATTGGCTGTGGTGTCCATGCTGCCCGCCTTCTTTGAGGGGACTTTCGGACTCAGCAAGCAAGCCGCCGGCATGATCGCGGCCAGTTACGCCTTTATGAACCTGATGTCCCGTCCCGGCGGGGGTCTGATTTCCGACAAGCTGGGAAGCCGCAAAAATACGATGGCGGTGCTGACGGCGGGGATGGCGATCGGCTATCTGATTATGGGCCGGGTGACGGGGGGTTGGTGGCTGCCCCTGGCGGTGCTGTTGACGATGACCTGTTCGTTCTTCGTCCAAGCCGGGGAGGGGTCTACCTACGCGATCGTTCCCCTGGTCAAGCGCCGCGTCACCGGGCAGATCGCCGGAAATGTGGGGGCCTACGGCAATGTCGGCGCCGTGGTTTACCTGACCCTATTCAGCCTCCTGCCGGAAGGAGATGTGGGAAATCGGATCTTTTTTGAGGTGTTGGGGGTGGCCGGGATGATTATCGCCTTTGTGTGCTGGTTCTTTCTGAAGGAGCCCCACGGTTCTTTTGCTGACCACCACGAGGGGGAATTGGAAGCCACAATCGAAGCGACTCCGATGGTGGCGGAATCGCGATCGACCATTAATAATTAATAATTTTTGATGGTCGATTTTATCCGCAGATTTCGCAGATTTTCGCAGATGGTTTTGGGTCGATTGATGTTCGTTTTTGTCCGCAGATTTTT
>NZ_JAYFER010000569.1:0-6045 GCF_055795065.1 Lyngbya sp. CCY1209 | reverse complement strand
GCGTCGGTAGCTTGAGCCGTCAAGCTAAACGTGCCTTCGGTTAAGGCGGCGGTGGGGGTGAAACTCCAGTTGCCGGAGTCGTCGGCAGTGGTAGTGCCGAGCTCGGTTCCGTCTTGATAAATAGTGACGGTGCTTCCGGGTTCGGCGGTGCCGGTGATGTCGGGGGTGGTGTCGTTGGTGATGCCGTCGTTGGTGATAATTGGGGTGTCGGGTGGGGTAGAATCCAGAGTGTAGGTTTCTCCGGTATTAAACGCCTCGGTCAAGCTATTCCCGGCATTGTCTGTGATGGTGGGGTCGGTGGCGGTGTCGAGTCGCAGTTCTCCTTCCCCGCTGATGTTGTTAATGGTGACATTGACGGTTGTTCCAGTTGTAGCAGATAGGCTGGCGATCGCACCACCGGCTGTCCCGGTCGCATTCAGGTTAAAATCACCCGTGTCCAAATTCTTGACCGCTTCGCTGAAGGTGACGGCATAGGTCACGCTATCGGCACTATTAATATTGGCATCGGTGGGATTTTGCCGGGTGATGCCGGTGATGGTGGGTGCGATGGCATCGATATTGATTCCCGTGGTATCCCCCACATTGTTGAGGGTGCCTGTCACCTCATTTCCGCTGGCATCTTGGATGGCCGCACCGCTTGCCAAAACCAACTCATTGTTGACTTCCAGACCATTATTATTGTCAATATCTCCCGGTGCGATGGTGTAGCGAAAGATGTGGAAGTTTGAAGAGGAACCCGTTCCGACCAATGCGGCGTCAACGGTTCCGGTGTCTAAGGTGATGGGAAGGGTGACATCCCCGGTGACGGTGACGGGTTGCGTGAAGTTAACGATAAAGTCCAGATTATCCCCCGCCTTGAACGTCAACGGAGGTGGAACCATAACGCTGCCAATTTCGACGCTGCTGGCCATCAGTTGAATGGGGAAATTGAAGGGATTTTCATCGCTGTCATCATTGCTGAGTGCAATCTCACCCGTTAACGTCCCCACGCCGTTTCCGGTCAATGTCACGTCAACGGTCGTGCTGTTTCCGGGAGCGATGACGGTATCCGCAAATGTGGCGGTGCCGCTGATATCGGTTCCGGTGATTGACAGGGGTTCGGTGAGGGTTAAATCGCCCCCTCCCGTATTATTGATGGTGAAGGTTTTGCTGACCGAACTGCCGATAACGACTTCGCCAAAATCGACCGGGGTCGTCGTGCCGTCGGCAATATCTGTCGTCCCGTCGAGGACTGCAATTTCGCCCGGAGGGATGGTCAGTTGAATGGGGAAATTGAAGGGATTTTCATCGCTGTCATCATTGGTGAGTGCAATCTCACCCGTTAACGTCCCCACGCCGTTTCCGGTCAATGTTACGTCAACGGTCGTGCTGTTTCCGGGAGCAATGACGGTATCGGCAAATGTGGCGGTGCCGCTGATATCGGTTCCGGTGATTGACAGGGGTTCGGTGAGGGTTAAATCTCCGAATCCGCTATTATTAATAGTGAAGGTTTTGGTGACTCCAGTGCCGACAACTGACTCGCCGAAATCGACCGGGGTTGTCGTGCCGTCGAGAATGTCTGTCTCACTGTCAAACACTTCGATTTCCGGGGGTGTGGCTTCGTAAGCGCCGATATCGACGATGTTGTTAATAATTCTGTCAAATCCTGCTCCCCGTTGGTCGTAGGTCAAACCCGTGGCGTTGTCATTACTTCCGGCATCGATGGCGGGACTTCCACCGAGCAAGGCGTGGGTTTGGCTGAGTCCGCCGTTATCTGCCAATACATCCAAATAGGCGTCTAAGGGGTCGTCTGCGGTTCCCACCAATGAATTATTTGTAAAGGCTGATGCCCCTTCCAAGGTGGTTTCACCCGTAATATCGCCAATTAAGTTGTTGCCCCCATCTACCCAGTTTCCTTCGGCAATGTCGGGATGTTTTATATTGTCTGAATTGTCGATGTTACCGGCAATCAATGTATTTTTAAGTGTGGTTGTACCGGCATTTTGATAAATTGCGCCCCCCTGATCTGCACCATCAAAATTGCTATTGTCGCGGTCTGCAATATTTTTGGTCAAGGTGCTGTTTGTGATCGAAAAATTGCCACCGGCATTGTAAAGCGCACCTCCATTATTGTTCGCCTCGTTTCCCGAAAATGTACTGTTATTAATGGTGGCAATACTGTTATAATAGAGATAAATTGCGCCACCATTGTCGGCAATGTTATTGTTAAATGTACTGTTGTTGATTGTCAGATTTCCGAGGGTGCTGCTGACGTAAATTGCGCCACCATAACCCTCCAGACTACTTCCATTTTTAAAGGTGAGGTCATTGAGGGTTAATGTGGAGTTGGACGGAATGGATAAAAAACGAAATTCGGGAGCGTTGGGATCTCGTTCGATGACGGCTCCGTTTCCGTTGATGGTGAGGGCTCCGCCATCGGGGTTGGCGGCGATGAGGGGTAAGCCGTGGCTGGGGGTGAAGTCCATAGGGTCCGGGGGGTCGGTATTATTGACTTCCGTGAGGGTGTAGGTTCCCGGACTCAGTTCGATCGCATCGTTTTCGGTTGTTCCATTAGCCGTTTCGATCGCATTAATCAATTCATCGACGGTACTGGCGTTGTAAGTCGCCAAAACCCCCGGATAGGCGGCCAGTTGGGAGCGAGAAAAGGGCAATGGGGTGGTGATATTTCCCCATTTGATATCTAATTCCCAGTTCCCCCCGAGTTGACAATTTCCGATTTTTGTGCTAGACGCGGCAATATTCGCGCCGATCGCCCGACCGAGGCGGGACAGGAACCCCCGGGCGCCGAGGGCGACTTCGCAGCCGTAGATGAGAATTTCGGCCGTTTCTCCGAAGGCCCGACCCCACCGTTGCAGTTGGGACTGATATCGGTCCAGGGTGCGACTGTTTAAGTCGGCGTCGCCCAAATGCAGGGTTCCCGGACTGCCGTGGGAGAGGATGTGAAGGGCGTTTAAATGGGAATAGTGAGTTAAGATATCGGTAATTTGTCGGACTCCATCTCGGCGGCGATCGATGAAGGCAACGGGAATATTTGTTAGTAGTGCGTCCCGGAAAAGATGGGTGTCGGTGACGGAGCGATCGATGACTAAAAGTTGAGAGATAGGGGGAAGATTTGATTCGGGGATGTCGGCTTTACCGGCGATCTGGGAGGGACAGTCAAGCATTTTTATTCACCTTTTTCGGGAAACTTGATAACTCAATGCTATCCCACTCTTTCTTAAATTCTATTCAAAGTCCGTTTTTTGTTATAAAAAATAATATTTGATGAAAACAGCCAGATTTTGTTTACAAAACAAAATAAAAGATGGCGATCTGAGTCAACATTTGTGAAGGCCAAAACCGAAAATTTACGGTCGTGTTCGATTCAATTTGATTCAGTCAAATGGGCGATCGCGATTCCGGGAGCGATCGCCCGCCCCGGACGGCCATCATCCCCCCCGCCGCCCCGGACGTTAAAAAAAACTAACGGATTCCGCTTCCCGCCCGGGCCGGTGATACAGTACAACTGCAAAATTCGATAAATAAAGATCGAACTCCTAGTTTTGGAGGAGTTATGGCAGAAGTTTATATTGTTTCCGCGACTCGGACTCCCCTCGGCCGGTTTGGAGGGGGGTTGTCCGGGCTTTCGCCCGCCGATTTGGGCGCCCACGCGATGAAATCGGCGATCGCCCAGGCGGGAATTTCCGGCGAAAACCTGGATCTGTATATCTTTGGAAACGTGCTGCGGGCCGGACACGGACAACTCGTCCCCCGTCAGGCCGCCCTCAAAGCGGGCATTCCGGCGACGGTGGACGGGTACGCGATCGATATGGTCTGCTCGTCGGCGATGATGAGCCTGATCAACGGCTGTTACACCATCAAAGCCGGAGAAGCCGACTTGGTGCTGGCGGGGGGGACCGAATGTATGTCCCAAACCGGGTTTTTCCTCTCCCACCGGGCCCGCTGGGGGTACAAATTCCTGATGGGGGCGCCGGAACAGCTCACGGATATCCTGCTGTATGACGGCCTGACGGATTCCACCACGGGAGACGGCATGGGGGACGAAACCGAACGCCTCGCCGCCGAACACGGATTCACCCGCGAAGCGTTGGATGATGTGGCCTACCACTCCCAGAAGCGGGCGGCGGAAGCGACGGAACGGGGAACCTTTAAAAACGAGATCTCCCCGGTCGAAATTACCAGTCGCAAGGGCACTCAGGTCATCGACGCGGACGAGGGAATTCGCACGGAGACGACCCCGGAAAGCCTCGCCAAGTTGCGTCCGGCGTTCAAGAAGGACGGCGTGTTGACGGCGGGGAACAGTTCCCAGATTTCCGACGGGGCGGCGGGGATTATTTTGGCCAGCGAAGCGGCGGTGAAAGAATACGGTCTGACGCCCATCGCCAAGGTTCTGGGCGGATCTTGGGCCGGCGGCGAAAGCTGGCGGTTCCCGGAAGTGCCGATCCACGCGAGCAAGAAATTGCTCGATCGCCTGAATATGACGGTGGACGATTTCGATTTATTCGAGAATAACGAGGCGTTTTCGGTGAGCACCCTGCTCTTTGAAAAAATGTTGGGGGTTTCCCGGGATAAGTTGAATGTTAATGGGGGTGCGATCGCCCTCGGACACCCCATCGGCGCCTCGGGAACTCGCATTGTCGTCACCTTGCTCAACGCCCTCCAAGAGCAGGATAAAACCTTGGGTTTGGCTGCGTTGTGTCACGGGACGGGTGGCGGTACGGCGTTTGCACTGGAGCGCGTTTGAGCGTTTTTTTTAGCTGTTTTAAAGGAGGAGATAGATGGTCTCTTTAGGATTGGAAGATAAGGTAGTTGTGGTGACGGGCGGTGCGCGGGGTATCGGTGCCGCGATCGTCAAGTTGTTGGTGGAATTGGGGGCGAAAGTCGCCTATATTGATGTCATTGACAGCGAACCGCCGGAGGGGGTTTTGGCGTTGAAGGCGGATGTCACCAAGTTGGAAAGCATGGAAGCCGCCGCTAAGGAAATTCAGGAGAAGTTGGGGACGGTTTACGGCGTGGTTGCCAATGCCGGAATTACGCGGGATAATTTCTTTACGAAATTGACCGATGAAGACTGGGATAAGGTGATCGCGGTCAACTTGAAAGGGGTGAAGAATACCATTCAACCTTTCATGGATGGGATGTACGAGGCGAAGGCGGGATCGATTGTCGGGATCAGTTCGATTTCGGGCGATCGGGGCAATGCCGGACAGACGAATTATTCGGCAACGAAAGCGGCTGTAATCGGGATTATGAAGTCTCTGGCGAGGGAGTGTGCCAGGTATAATGTGCGGGCAAATGCCGTGGCGCCGGGGTTTATCAACACGGAAATGACGCAGAAAATCCCGGATAAAGTGCGGGATAAAATTACGGCCGAAATTCCGTTCCGCCGCTTCGGGGAACCGGAGGATATCGCCTGGGCGGTGGCGTTTTTGCTGTCCCCCATTGCGAGTAGTTATGTCACCGGGGAAGTGCTGCGGGTGAACGGCGCCCACCACACTTAAGATATCGGGTTGGGGGAATTATCAAATTTTTCCCCGACTCCTAACTCCCGATTTCCCTCAAAAATCGCTGGGGAATCAATTCCCCAGCTAATCGCGAAAATCCTCTGAAGAGGATTGGGGAATGATTGATATCAAATTCGGATCATCAGTTAATATATATTTCCAATAATTGAATGGGTAGTACAGGCATCTTGCCTGTATTAAACAAAAATCGTTGTTATTAAAATAATTTTAAAAAGAAGGCAGAATGATGGATTCTATTACCCCCAAAACCGCTGAGGAATCAATTCCTCAGCTAATAGCAGAAATCCTCTAAAGAGGATTGGGGAATGATTGCTTTCATTTAAAATGAATAAAAAGAGAATAAAAAAAATTTCCAGTCCACTTGAGTGGACTTTGGCTATGAGCCTTGAAATTTATTTCAAGGCGGGATGATCGAATAATAGCAATCGGAAATTAACTGATTATAAAGCGCTGCTAGAGGGCAATAGGCAATAGGCAACAGGCAATAGGAAACTGAAATGACCTTTACATCGATGTTTCA
>NZ_JAYFER010000568.1:0-2961 GCF_055795065.1 Lyngbya sp. CCY1209 | reverse complement strand
AAATGACCTTTACATCGATGTTTCAAGGTTTCTAGCCCGATTGAAACTGTTGATACACGAGCGCGATACTTGCGATAATAAACCCGGTTTCTTCTCTGTTCGATTCTAAGCCGAGGGCAAAGGGGCGGAGGGACAAAAATGGCAAGAATCTCAAATTAAATTGGGGCGCCGTGCCTTGCGCCCCTACAATCTAAAATTCCCCGACTCCCTCATACCGATTCCCGACTCCCTCCTAAGCCGGAGTCGCCGCCAACAGCACCCATGCGATCGCCAAACCGAGAATGAACGTCAGGCGCAATATCGCCCGCAGCAGGGGTTTGAAGCCGTCTTTGAGAGTCAAAATTTTTGCCTCCAATCTTCTCCCACGCGAATGGTTAAATCCGAGTCCACCTCGCCGGTGGAGGATGCTTTGATGTTACCGAAGCCGAGGGTGGTTTGCAGGAGTTCCGCGCCACCGAGATCGCCCCTCTGGACGATGATTTGGGTCGATCGCACCGAGTAGGGCAGTTTGGGGACGACATAAACTTGGTCGTAGCCCTTTTCGTAGAGGAAATCCGCCACCCGATCGCCCGCCGCCGGGTCGCCGGAGGCATTTTGGATGGCGATGCGGCTGTTTTTCGACAATTCTTGATAGGGCGATCGCTGGTAAGGTCCAGCCAATACAAACCCCGTAGAATCCACCCGAAAATATTGGGCCATGACCCGATCGCGGGCGCGATCGTCGATCGCCCAATAACTCGTATATCCGCCCCGTTCTTCCCCCGGCAACATCACCATCCGCACCCGGTCCGAATCCAGGTTCAGGGCAAATTTGGCCAGGGTCAGCAGTTCCTCAAAATCCAAATCCGTGTCCACATATTTCAGCATCACCCGCACGATCTGGGGCACTCGGGGCAGCACCTCCGGACTCCGCAACCGTTCCCGAATCGCCTCCATCAACGCCTGTTGGCGTTGGATGCGGCCGATATCCCCGTAGGCATCGCCGCGAAATCGGGCGAAGTGATCCGCCTGTTCGCCGTCGATAGTCTGCCATCCGGGGGACAAATCGATCCGCAACTGCTGGCTGTTATCGGTGTAAGACATGGGATAGGGGACGAACACTTCCACCCCCCCCAACAAATTCACCAATTCTCGAAACGCCCCGCTGCCGACGCGGACATAGCGGTTAATTTCCACTCGGTTGAGGGTCTTTTCGACCACTTCCGCCGCCAATTCCGTACCGCCCCAGTAGTTCGCTTCGTTGATCTTTCCTTCCCCCAGGCCGGGGATGGAAACCCGGGTATCTCGGGGGATGGACAGGAGGTTGATGCTCCCTTCGAGGGGGTCGAAGCGAACCAGAAGAATACTGTCGCTGCGGCCTTTAAATACATCGGGGGACTCTTCCCCGCCCTCCGGGGGGCGATCAATCCCCATCACCAAAATGTGCACCGGACGGGACAATTCAAACCGAAAGCGATCGCGCCACAGCCCATTGAGAACCATTGACCCGTCCTCATTTGACCCCCGTTCGTCGGGAGAAAGGAGGGCGGTGACAGCCCCCAAGGTGGCGGAAGTGCTCGCGATCAGCAGGACAATAAAACTCCAGAATAAAACCGGCAGGATTTTGGGTCGTCTTTGGGATGTTGTGGGATAACGCATGGAGAATTGACGAAATAGGATGGATCGATTCTCAAAATTGATTTTCAGATGGTGCCACCGGCGATTTTCTCAGACCCGGGTGACGCGATTGGGCGAAGCCCACCGGCAAAGCCGATCGCATCCAAAAATTGGGTCGGAACGCTGACAACGGCTCATTCATATTTTAAGATTGAGGTATCTAAACCTAAAAAATTGTAAGTCGCATGATACCTGTTATTCTCGCTGGCGGTAAAGGTGAGCGTTTTTGGCCTCTGAGTCGCAAAACCCGGCCGAAACAATTTCTGAGTTTAGATGGCAGCGGCCAGAGTTTGTTGCAGGGGACTGCCGAACGCCTGTTGCCTTTGGGCGGAAATTGGGACGGACTTTGGGTGATCACCTCGGCCCTCCTCGAACGGGGCGTCCGGGAGCAACTGCCCCACTTGCCCCCGGAAAATATCTTGGCGGAACCCGAGGGACGGGATACCGCCCCGGCGGTGGCCTGGACCGCGGTGGAAGTGGCGCGACGTTACGGCGAAGATGCGGTGATCGGGTTTTTTCCCGCCGACCACTGGATCGGCCAGCCGGAGCGGTTTCAGCAGGCTCTGACATCCGCAGAAAAGCTGGCGACGAGTCGGGATGCGATCGTCACGTTGGGTTTGCACCCCGACTATCCGGCGACGGGTTACGGTTACATCGAACAGGGAGAGGAAATCGGCACCTTCGGCGAGTTCCCCGCCTATCGGGTGGCGCGGTTTACGGAAAAGCCTGACCCGGAAACCGCCGAGAAGTTTTTGGCCACGGGCCGCTTCCACTGGAATGCTGGGATTTTCGTGTTTCGGGCCGGGGTGGTCCTCGAAGAGTTGCGATCGCACGTCCCGGATTTGGTGAAGGTGTTGGAAGCCAAGGGCGCCGAAGCTTATTCTCAGTTGGAACGGATTAGCATTGATTATGCCCTGATGGAAAAGACACAAAAAGCCTGCGTTTTGCCCGTCTCCTTCGGTTGGGATGACCTCGGAGATTGGAATTCTTTGGAGCGCCTCTTCGACGGCAACGGCTCCAATGTGGAGTTGGTCAAACACGTCGGATTGGATACCACAGGCTCCATTTTGTACGGCCGCAACGCCAACGAAGTGATCGTCACCATCGGCGTGGAAGATTTGGTCGTGGTCCGGGATGGCAACGTCACCTTAATTGCCCACAAAGATCGGACGCAAGACATTAAAAAAATGTTGCAGCAGTTGGCAGCCGATCCGGATTTGCAAGAATTATTTTGACTTCTCCCCGGTCTAAAGACGCGGGGATTCTTAAGCAGTCCAAAACTGAACTCTTAAAGGCATAGTCAAT
>NZ_JAYFER010000567.1:0-15475 GCF_055795065.1 Lyngbya sp. CCY1209 | reverse complement strand
TCCCCCTTGCCAAGGGGGAGTTTGAGAAATTCTCCCCCCTTACAAAGGGGGGCTGGGGGGGATATTCCGTTACCTCTCGATCGAATAGAGACACCCCAAAAAATTTGATATCAACCGTTTCAAACCAAAGCCAGCCAATATTCCTCATCCCGAACCGCTCGGCGGTTTCGGAAAAGGCACGGTTTTTTTTCTTCCATTTCGATATAGGAAGAGGTGACTCTGCGATCGCGATCGACTGTGTAGATGGCGTGAACCATCAGTTCGCACACCAAACTGTCAGAATTGACGCACTGGATGCTGAAGCGTTCGTAGGTCGATCGCAAAAAGGCGGGAAGTTGACGCATCAAACCAAAGCTTCGCGTCACCTCATATTCGGGGGTGACGACCCCATTTTCAACTGCCCCGGTTTCGGGGATTTCCTAGCCGAAAAAGGCGGTGTTTTCCGGGATTTCGTCGTTGACTTCCGTGCCGGCATCCAAGACGTTATTTCCGGCGATAATAAAGTCGGCACCGATGAAGTTTCCTTCCCCGTCAAAAATGGGGTGGGCGCGTTCGTTGCCGTTGGCGATAAAGAAGTCGTTGCTGGGAATGATCATCGAGGCGTAATTGAAGAACGCGCTGCCCGGATCGTCGCTGTCGAGTTCGACGGTAAATGTGGCGATTTCGCCGGGGTCGATGAGTCCAGGAGTGTCCTCTGTGCCGACGATCGCACCCTGAACCGTCCCGAAACCCGCCAGGTCGAATTCCTCGGAAATGACATCGGTGGTTCCGTCTTCCGCCAGCCGTTCCAAGCCGGGGGAAGAGGGCCGTCCGCGATCGTAGGTGTCGAAAGTCCCGTCGTGAAATCCGAACCAGAGGGGTGTGAGAAATGTCCCGTTTTCGGGGGCTAAGTTTTCGACGGAAATAGTCACAGGAATCGTCGCCATTGTATTGCTTTCTAAAGTTTTAAAAAAGGGTTGCCATCGGTTGTTTTCAGGATTTCTGACAACCCGAATTTTGTGTTTTTTTAAAATGAGATTAATTTCTCAAATGAGAGACAAAAAAAGTTCCAAATTGTCGATTTTTTCTTGTCCGATCATTTGTTCGCGGTTTTGATAGGCGACTCCGCGATATTTAAAGCTCCGATCCGAGGGCGCGATCGCCTCCACGCCGTGCCGAGATTTATAGGTGATGCCGCGATATTTATAGGTGGATTGAGATGCCACTTGGGTGGAAGCAGAAGGAACGATGTAAGGTAAGCCACGATAGGTGAGTTGCATGATTGTCTCCTTGAATTTAGGAAGTCGAACTGATTGGCTGTTCGCTTGCTACTCAATATAACCAGTGCGATAAAAAGACTCAATATGAAAAGGTTTGGAAATGTATGGAGTTTGGAAAATTGCCCAAATTTTTCAATCCGATAGTTCTGCGGCTGAGAACAGACTGAAAAAAGAAGGGTGAATCCTGAGAATTAACTGAGAAATCGGTTGTCGGCGGGATTGCGATCGGCTTTTCAGTGTGATTTCGGTTACAAAGTTCGACCCCACGATTTTGGATGGGCGAGCGATCGCAATATTTCTTGACCTTTGATGGGATATATTTCTTGAGGAGATGTAGAAATGTTTGAAAAAGTATGGTTATGTAGGGTATCCCCCCAGCCACCCGTAGGGGCAACCTTATAGGGTTGCCCGCAGTTGCCCGATTTCCGAAAAAATCCCCCCATATCAAGGAATTGATACGGGGGGATAATATAGCACTACGAGAGTCGGTCAGGACATGACCGAACTCCCAAAGCCCTGATGGATGGGAATTTGACACGAGCTGACTGCTGAAAGCTGATAGCTTACTGCTATATAAGACGCGGTTTAATACCGTACAATCTTCCCAATTATCTTCGCCGGTAGGGGCGCTGCATCTTGCGCCCCAGGGGATTCAAAACAGCGTCATTTCATCGGTGTCCGCCAGAATCGGAAGGGTGCTGACATCGGCACGGCCGTCCAAATCGATGGGATTGAAGGCGAAATCCTCAAACCGCGGCGTGTCGATTCCGACTTCGAGTTGAACGGCGGGAAGCAGCAACTCGTCCGGACTCCCGTCCCCGTCGAGGAGTTCGTCGCCGGCGCCTTCCCAGTTCAAATGGTCGTCACCTTCGATGACGCCGTTGACAAAATTGACCGTGCCGTTATTTTCGCCGATGAAGGCGTCGAGGAAACCGTCGCCGTTGATATCCGCCAAAACGGGTGTCGCATTGATACCCACGTCCGGCAAATTGTCCGGCAACTGAATCGGATTGGGTGGGGCGGAATCGGGAGACGCCCCGTTGGCGATGGCGTTGGTGGACGTATTGATAAATAGGGGCGATGTCGGAGTTCCCAGGTTGATGAAATAGGTGCTGGTCCCGTCTTCCGTCCCGATAAAAGCGTCCAAATCGCCGTCATTTTCGGCATCGAAAAAGTCGGGCGCCGCCGCACCGGAAACGGCCGTCAGGCCGAAGGGATTGTTGTCGCCGCGGACGAAGTTGGGGTCTGTGGGAGTTCCGGTATTGCGGAAGAAAAGGGTCGTCCCGGTGGCGGTGCCGACGAATAAATCGGCGTCGCCGTCGCCGTCGATATCCGCGAAGGCGGGATGGGACAAACCGCCGCCGCCACTGATTCCGAAGGGATTGATGACGGGGGGCTCGAAACTGGCGCCGCTGACACTGCCGCGGTTGCGATAGAAGTGAATTCGGCCGAACGTATCCCCGGAGAACAGATCTTTGTCGCCGTCGCCGTCAATATCGACGAAAGTGGGGGTGCTGCGGTTGCCGACGTCGCGAATCACGATGGGGGCGTCGAAATCCGGAGCGGTTGCCGTGCCCCGGTTGTGGGCGACGGCGATGGTCCCGTCGTTGGCGCCGATGAACAGGTCGAGATCTCCGTCCCCATTTTCATCGACGAAGGTGGGGGCGCTGTTGAAACCGACGTCGATATCGCCCAAAGGGTTGTTTTGATTTTGGGGAGCGGGGGGTCGGAACTCGATATTTCCGAAGGTGTCGGGGTTGTCCGTGAAGAAAATATTCGGATCGTCGGTGGTGCTGTTAATATTTTCGGCATCGGAAGCAGTATTCTCGTTCAATAGGATGTTCGCCGCCGCGAAATCTTCTCCCAAAACGACGACCCGGCGATCGGAACCTTCTCGAACAAAGATCGCGCCGCCTTTACCCTGTCCGTCTTCAAATCCCGTCCCCCCCGTCGCGGAGTTGTTGTCAAACCGGACATTTTCTCCGAGGGTCAGCGTACCCGAGTTGACGAAGACCGCGCCGCCCAAACCGGCACCGCCGCCGCCGTCACCGCCGATTCCACCGTTGCCGGGACTGTCACCCAAGAACGTGATGTTGCCATCTTGACCGTCTTGGCCCCCTTCACCCCGTCCGGCAAAAGCACCGGAGGCACCCCCGGAACCCCCTTCGCCGCGAGAACCGGCACTACCCGTGCCGACATTGGCACCGCCGCCGCCGCCGCCGCCGCCACCGCCGCCGCCGCCGCCGAAGCCGCCATTACCGCCATTACCGCCATTTGCACCATCTTGACCTTCTATAAAGGCGGCAGAACCACCGGCGCCACCGCCGCCACCGCCGCCGCTGGCGCCCCCCGTTCCAAAAAAGATATTGGTCGTGATGGTAAAAACACCTTCTTCATCGGGTGGAGTCACGTCAATTACATTCCCGGGAAAGCCATTGGTGGGGAAGAAATCGAAATTGCCGCCGTTGCCACCGTCACCGCCGACAGCAACTTGGTCGAAACTCGGCAGGCTGAATGCCCCACCGTTGCCACCGTCGAAACCATCCTGGCCGTCACTGGAGTCGATGCCGCCCCGTCCGCCGTCGCCGCGTCCGTTGGAACCGTTGCCGCCGATCGCTTGGTTATTGCGGAGCACGACGTTTTCGAGGGTGACTTCGCCGCCATTGATGAATAGGGCACCGCCGAAACCCCCGCCGCCGCCGCCACCGCGCGAACCGTTGCCGCCCCGCGCCACTCCTTCGGTCAGGGTGAGATTTTCAAACCGAACGTTTGCATGGCCGATGCCAAACAATTGAGTGACGCTGTTGCCATCAATTCCGGAGAACTGCCCATTTCCATTGATTTCAAGATCGTTATTGATGTTGATAAATAATGGACTGTCGATCTCGACCATACTGCTGAGATTGATGGTGTCTGCTTCCGGCGTGTCCGCGGCGGCGGCGATCGCCTCCCGCAAGCTGGTCAAGCCGTCGGGTGCGACGATATCGAAGGTCGTATTGACGTTAAATGTTGCCATTTTTATTCTCCCTTATCCTATTGGACGGAACTGAAAATTTTATTTTTTTGCGTCCCCCCGTTTCCAGCGGGGTTTCAAAATCGGAAATCTTCAGTTGATACCAACATAGTCGGCAATCCAAAAATACTCAATATGAAAATGTTTGAAAAGGTATGGAGTTGAGAAAATAAATTGATGTCGTCCCCCTCCCTGAAAAGAAGCTGAAAAAATGGGTGTCGATTCTGAGAATTGACTGAGCGATCGCTCGTTGATCTGACTTCGATCCGGTTTCGAGGGTGATTTCGGTTACGAGATAACACTCGATGGTCATACGTCGGAGCCTTGGATTAACATTTCTTAATATTTTTCGGAAGATTTTTCTTGACAAGATTGGGAAAATGTTTGAAAACGTATGATTAAATATGATTCCCTCGGATAAGGAACGGTCATGAACGTCGAAGCAGCCTTGGCGATCGCGGATCGATTGGTTTTCAGCAAAACCGACAGACATCTGACAACCGTGCAGATGGAGATTTTTCGGGGGTCCTGGGCGGGTCAGAAATACGCCGACATCGCCGCCCACTGCTACTGTTCCGAAACCCACATCCGCATCGTCGGTTCGGAACTGTGGAACCTCCTCTCCCAAGGACTCGAAGAGAAGGTGACGAAGAAGACATTTCGCGCCACCCTCGAACGCTACAATCAGCAGGAATCCCCACCGGAACCGACTCCCGCAGAAACGACGGAAGCGCCCTCGCCGCCCCCCGCCGCGCCCCATAAAATGCGGGATTGGGGGGAAGCGCCCGATGTCTCGGTCTTTTTCGGGCGGACGGAAGAACAGGAAATATTGGAACGGTGGATCGCAGCAGAAAAAGTCCGCCTGGTGACGCTGTTGGGGATGGGGGGAATCGGCAAAACCTCCCTCGCCGCCAAGACGATTTTGGCGTCGGAAGCCGATTTTGACATGATGATTTGGCGCAGCCTCCGCAACGCCCCGGCGGTGGAGGATATTTTGGCGGATTTGATTCAATTTCTCGGCAATTCTCAGCAGGTGAGTCTCCCCCAATCTCCCGACGGCCGCATCCGATTGGTGTTGGATTTTCTCCGCAACCGCCGCTGTCTGCTGGTGCTCGACAACGTGGAATCGATCTTGCAGGGGGGCGATCGCACGGGGCGTTTTCGGGCGGGTTATGAAGGTTACGGACAGCTATTTCGGGCGATCGGGGAAACCCAACATCGAAGCTGTCTGATCCTGACTTCCCGGGAAAAACCCGCCGGACTTTCGGCCTTGGAGGGGGAAAATCGCCCGGTCCGCTGCCTGCCATTGATCGGTTTGCCTTCGGAGGCGGGACAGGCGATTTTTGAAACGAAAGGGTCGTTTTCGGGCACCGAGGCGGACTGGCAATTGTTGACCGATCGCTACGCCGGAAATCCCTTGGCGTTGAATATCGTCGCTTCGGCGATCCGAGATTTTTTCGAGGGCAATTTGGGGGAATTTTTGGAGGTGATCCGCCAGGGAGCGTTTATTTTTGACGATATTCGCGATTTATTGGACAGCCAATTTGAACGCCTCACGGAGTTGGAACAGGCGATCGTGTATTGGCTGGCGATCGAACGGGAACCGGTCCCCATATCGGAACTGCGGGAAGATTTTGTCGCCGCCGTTTCTCCCCAAGATTTGTTGCAGGCGATCGCATCTTTGCAGCGGCGATCGTTTTTGGAAAAAGTCGATAACTGTTTCACCCAGCAACCCGTGGTGATGGAATACGCCACCGATCGCTTCATCGATCGCGTCTGCGAGGAAATTCTCACCCAAAATATCGCCCTATTGCAAACCCACGCTTTGATCGAAGCCCAGACCAAAGATTACATCCGCGACACCCAAATTAACCTGATTTTACAACCCACCCTCGATCGCTTAAAGTCACAACTCGGGTCCGAAGATGCGATCGCCGCCATTTTGACCGAAATCCTGGACCGGGAACGGCAAAAACCCGCCCGCACGGTGGGCTATCTGGCCGGAAACCTCCTCAACCTGTTCCGCCAGGGCAAAATCGACATCGGCGGCTACGACTTCTCCAATTTGACGATCTCGCAGGCCTACCTCCAGGGGATGCCCCTGCGGAACGTGGATTTCACCGGTTCCGACCTCTCCAAATGCGTGTTCACCGAAACCCTCGGCAACATCCTCTCCGCCGCCTTCAGTCCCGACGGGAAAATCCTGGCCACCTGCGACACGGACTGCAACGTGAGGCTGTGGGAGGTGAAAACCGGCAAACTGCTGGGAATCTGCGAAGGTCACGCCAACTGGGTGCGATCGGTGGCCTTCAGCCCCGACGGGGAAATCCTCGCCAGCGGCGGCGCAGACCACACCGTAAAATTTTGGAACGTCCGGGACGGCATCTGTCTGAAAACCTGCACCGACCACGAAAATGAGGTGTTTTCCGTCGCCTTCGGCCCCGACAGCCAAACGGTAGCCAGCAGCAGCGGAGACGGGACGGTGAGGCTGTGGAATCGACTCACGGGGGAATGTTTGCAGACCTGCGGCGGTCACGAAAGCTGGATTCGGGCTGTCGCCTTCAGTCCGGACGGAAAGCGGGTCGCCAGCGGTGGCGACGATCGCACCGTCAAACTCTGGGACGCCTGCACCGGGGACTGTCTGAACACCTTGGACGGACACGGCGGTTGGGTGCGGGCCGTGGCCTTCGGCGACGGCGGAAAAATTCTGGCCACCGGAAGCGGCGATCGCACCGTCAAACTCTGGGACGTCCGCACCGGCGACTGCATCGCCACCTACAGCGGACACGGCGGCGGCATCTACTCCCTCTCCTTCAGTCCCGACGGCCGAATTCTGGCCAGCGGCAGCGGCGATAGCACCGTCAGGCTGTGGGACATCCAAACCGGCGAGTGCGTCAAAACCCTCTACGGACACACCAACCAGATCTTTTCCGTCGCCTTCAGCCCGGACGGTTACACCCTCGTCTGCGTCAGTTTAGATCAGCGGGTGCGCCTGTGGGATACCCGCACGGGGCGCTGTCTGAAAACCTGGTACGGCCACACGGACTGGGCGCTGCCCGTGGCGTTCTGCCCTCGGGGCCACCACCTCGCCAGCGGCAGCAATGACCCGACGGTGAAGCTGTGGAATTACGACACGGGGGAGTATTTGCGGGCGCTGCAGGGCCACCGAGATTTTATCTACGCCCTCGCCTTCAGCCCGGACGGCCAAATTCTCGCCAGCGGCAGCACCGATAATACCGTGCGACTGTGGGATGTGGACCATCAAAACTGCTTCCAAATCCTCCACGGACACGGGGATTGGGTCTACGGTGTCGCCTTCGATCCCGACAGTCGAACCCTCGTCACCGTCAGCGCCGATAATACCGTCAAATTGTGGGATCTCAAAACCGGGCAATGTCTGAAAACGATGCTGGGACACGCGGAGAAAATTTTGGGGGTCGCCTTCAGCCCCGACGGGGGGCGGATCGCCAGTTGTTGTTCCGCGAAAACCGTGCGGCTTTGGGATGTGAAAACCGGGGAATGTTTGAAGGTTTTATTGGGGCACACGAACCGGGTTTATTCGGTGGCATTTCACCCGGACGGAAAGCGCCTGGTCAGCGGCAGTACGGACAAAACTTTGAAAGTGTGGGATCTTGAAAGTGGGGGCTGTTTGAAGACGCTGGAAGGACACGAAAATTGGGTATTTGCGGTGTCTTGGAGTCCCGACGGAAAGGCGATCGCCAGTGCGTCCCACGATCGCACCGTGCGAATTTGGGATTTCGAGTCGGGCACCTGCCGCCACGTCTGCGCGGGACACGAACATTTGGTTTCGTCGGTGGCGTTTTCTCCGGAGGGAAAAATGGTGGCGAGTGGTTCCCAGGATCAGACGGTGCGGCTGTGGGATGTGGGGACGGGAAACTGTTTGAAAATATTGCGGGCAACCCGACTGTACGAGGGGATGAAGATCGGGGGGACGGCGGGACTGACGGCGGCGCAACAGGTGACGCTGAAAACCTTGGGCGCGATCGGCTTCTGATTTGAATAATCGACCCAATAATTTTAATATCATTTTGGACTTATTTACGATTGATATCTAATGACTAAAATTGTCATCCCCACCACGCCGAATGTCAGCCTGGTCGCCTTCTATAGCGATCGCAAATCCCCCGAACTCGCCCAACTGATTCGAGCCATCCAAACCCATTTGAGCGATCGCCTGGGGAACCGCTTTCGACCCGAACCCTTCCCCCAAATTCACGCCACAATCCTCGGCTGCGAAGGCCGAACAACGGCGGTGGGAATCCTCAACCGCTGGTTTTTGGAACGGCGACAGGAATATCGATATATCGATTTATCGGGATTTATAACCTTCGTAAAAATATGCGATCGCCTGCCGATGCCGATTCAATTTGGCGGCTACAATCCCGGGCAAGACTACGGTTTTTTGAGCCGAAACCTGCACCCCTTCGAGCGATCGTTTCAAGTCCAAGGTGACGTGGCGGTGTTGACGGGGTGGCCGCGTCGCCATGCAACTTTTCCCGACGATTTGGACGACTTCCGCCGCCGAGCCCAACCGTTCGGCATCCTCCACAAATATCACAATACCCCCGATTCTGTTGACAACGATTGTTACATGAGGGTGGGGACAATTTTGGACAAAATAGAAACCGAATTAATCCAAAAAATAGAAGCCGAAATTCGCGAGATGTTGCGACTTCAACCCGTCGAAATTGCGATCGACGCCGGGACGCTGCAATTTCTCGGATATCAGACATTACCGCCGCAACCCGAAACCACCGCGATCGCATCCCTCGGCGATGCCACCGAGGACCGCCTGAAAAGCTGGTATCCCCCGCTTTAGCCGTCGGCAGTCAGGCGACGGACAAGGGCCCCCACCTTGCCAAGGGGGGTCAAAAACAAATCTGACCTTACAATCCAAATCCGAATGGCAAGATAACGTTATTTTAATAAGCTCTGGGTTGAATGACTTAATTTTATTATGCTATACTGAAGCAAAACATAGGAAAACAAGGTTACGAGCCGTGGATGCCATCGATATCAAGGTCATTCAGTATTTAGTCACCCAGGGCCGGATCACCTGGTCCGAGTTGGCGAGTGTCCTGCAACTCTCGGCCCCCGCGACGGCGGATCGGGTGCGGCGCCTGGAGGAACGGGGTGTCATCCGCGGCTATACGGCGATCGTAGACCCGGAGGCCGTGGGATGCGGCTTGACCGCATTCGTCGCCATCACCCTCCAACAACCCAAATATCGCGCCAAATTTTTACAGCGAATCCAGGAATTATCCGAGGTAGTGGAATGTCACCACGTCACCGGAGACGACGACTATTTATTAAAAATTCGATGTCGCAATACTCGCGACTTAGAACGAGTCGTCAGCGAGGAAATAAAGGGACTTGCGGGCATTCAAAGAACCCGCACGACCGTCGTCTTATCGACCAACAAAGAAACCGCCGAACTCCCCCTCAACCCAACCGAGTAGCACAGGCATCCTGCCTGTCAAAAAAAGGATAAAAAAGATGAATATCAACTTTCTAGCCCAAGGTTTGCTGATCGGTTTTTCCATCGCCGCCCCCGTCGGGCCGATCGGCATTTTGTGCATTCGCCGATCGCTAACCCAAGGAAAAACGGTCGGTTTAGTGACCGGATTGGGTGCCGCCAGTGCGGATGCGGTGTACGGTGCGATCGCGGGATTCGGACTCACAGCCATCTCGAATTTATTGATCGACCAACAAATCCTACTGCGAATTTTGGGCGGTCTATTTTTATGCTATTTAGGATTAAAAACATTTTTCGATAAACCCGCCCGAGAAGCCGCGAATGTCAACCACGTCGCGGGCGCCTACGCCTCGACATTTTTCCTCACCCTCACCAATCCGATGACGATTTTTTCCTTCGTCGCCATCTTTGCCGGCTTAGGTTTGGCGGGTGCGAACAGCTATTTAGGAGCGAGTATTTTGGTGCTGGGGGTATTCTTAGGATCGGCGCTTTGGTGGCTGCTTTTGGTGGGTTCGATCGGGTTATTTCGGGACAAATTCGGCGATCGCGCCCTGCGCTGGGTGAACCGCATCTCCGGAGTCATCATCCTGAGTTTTGGAATGATCGCGATCGTCACATTGCTTTATTGATAACGTCAGCAACGATCCCCCTAAATCCCCCTTAAAAAGGGGGACTTTGAATGCAATTCTCCCCCCTTATTAAGGGGGGCTGGGGGGGATCGCCACCTTTGTTGAGGACGAAAAATTCCCCCAAATCCCCTTTCAAAAAATGGACTTTGCAGCCTCCAAGCTACCTCGTCAGCCCAGAACCCGCCGTCAAAAGTTCTATTTTTGATGTTACAGATCGCCTCGAAACTGCCTCTGTCAGAGAATTTGACAGGCTATTTGAGTTCGGCTTTTCCGGGTTTAGCGACTGGATGAAAGCCGAGTTACGGATTGTATTTTTTCCTTGGATTTGGGCAATTTTCATTCTACAATAGATGTATCCTTCCAAACGGGACGCGATCACATGGAACACACCACACCCGCAGCCGATATCAAGCTGCAAACCCGTCTGTTGCTGAATCTGTGGGATTTGGGAGGCGTGGGGGAGTTTGTAAAGAAAAGTGAACTCACCAACCGGGTGAAAAAAAAGGCCGAGAAGGTTTCCGATTATCAAAAAATTTACGAAACGTTAGAACAAGAGGGGACGATCGCGACAAAAACCGAGAAGCGATCGCGGCTGGTTTCCCTGACGGAGACGGGGTTGCAGAGACTCGCGGCGGGTTTGCAAGACCCGGATTTCGAGTACGATGCCGGCGAACCTGTCATCGGTTCCAGACATTTCAACGCCCTGCTGAAATGGGTTCGCGAGATGGGCGATCGGGCCCAGCCTGCAGGTGAAGGGGCGATCGCGACTTACGAAGCCTTTAAACCCGTCGTTTTGGAGGTTTATCACCGCCTCAACCGGGATTACAATTATGACGATTTGGTTCCAATTTACCGCATCCGGCGAGAATTGGGGGAACGGGTGGCGCGATCGCACTTTTCTGAGTGGATGCTGAAATTGCAAGTGGATGGCTTGTGGATCTTACAAGGGGGAGAAATGCCGGATATCACCCCCGAGAAAAAAGAAGATTCGATCTTGACATCCTTGGGAGAGTTACTCTATTACGCGACTTTGCTTTGAGAAATCCTTCAATGTCCTTATCTTAAATTCCGACTATGACTGCATCATCTACCGATAAAATTAATGCTGCGATCGCCAATTCCAACCCCTTTGAAACCCTGGCGATCGCCCGAGAGCAGGATGTTTGGGAATCCGGATTTCCGGATATTCCCAGCGTCAACGCCCAGGCTTCGGATGCCATTTTGCAAGCCCTCCAGGAGGTACGCTCCCCATCCTCAACACACCAAAAAATCAAAACTCGGGTGATTGTTGCCGCCAAGGGAAGGGGGAAAAGTCACACTTTAGCCCGTCTCCGCCAACACTGCGATCGCGAAAAAGAGGCCTTCTTTATCTATGCGGGGGTGGAACAATATTCCCTGAGTGCGATCGAGCAGGAATTTCACAAAACAGTTGTCACCAGTTTGGACAAAACGGGATCTTCCGGGGTGACTCAGTGGCAGGAACTCGCCACACTGATGGCGAATACTGTTTGGAAAGCAACCAACCCGAACTCCAAAACTGTCACCGAAAAGCAGTTGCTAAAAAGTGTTGAAAATCTTGGTCAAACCGAGGGAAAGACGCAGGAATGGGTCGAACTCATGACCGACAAGTTTAACAAAAACAAACCATTCGACCCGGATCTGATCAAGGCGATATTCTGGACGCTTTCAGATTCTCTGGGTCGCCACGCGGTCAAATGGTTGTCGGGTCAAGAAATTGCGCCCTCGAAAACCCAAAAACTCGATCTTCCAGCGTCATTTTTTGGAGTCGGACAAACCAAATATCAAATCTTTGACAATACGTTAAAAATTCTGAGTTTGATCGCCGAATATAAATCCATCTTGATCGGTTTTGATGAGTTGGACTTGCCCGATAGTCAGCGCAGTAAAGCCGGTTTGGCAAGGCCTCAAGTGGTGGCTCGATTAATTAAAATGATCGTCGATAAGCTGAGTTTATCTAAAACCAGTCATGGAGTCGTAATTGTAACGGTGATGATGCCGGATACTTGGACGCAAAAAGTAAAATCGATGCCGGGAGGTGTTCCAGATCGGGTGTCGGGAACTGAAAAGCCGATTCTGTTGCAGGGAATCAATGCCGATGCAGCCGTAGAACTGATCAAACTGTGGCTCGATGAATTTTATAAGAGTCGGAAATTGGTTCCCCCAACTCCCCTTTATCCTTTTGACGAACAGAAAATCCGCGCAATTGTGGCGGAAGGAAATTCGATTCGGCAGATGCTTCGCTGGTGTGCAGAAAAATTTCAAGCCACCGTGTCCGATGAGGATAAATTCGATGGTAAAAAGCCTCCAAAATCCGCGCCGAAGTCCCCGGTCGAGCAGGCTTACCAAAAAGAGTTGATCGCATTGGCAAGCTCGGTAGATAGTTGGCTGGATGACCAGTCAAAAATTGCTTCGGCGTTGCAGTTTGGATTTAAAGCGATCAGGGGAAAAATTATAAAAAATGTCAAGGTTGAGAGTATCGAAGCTGTCGAACCAAAATACAAAAACAAGGGTTATATTAACTTCAAAGTTGTCGGAACTGAAAATGGAACAACCGTAAAAATAGGAGTCTGCGTCCTGCAAAAATCATCGGGGAATTCCGTCGGTGCAGCCCTCAGCCGTCTGATCCGTTACAAGACATTTGATATCACCCGAGGTTGCTTGGTTCGTTCCAAGGAAATCAGTCCGAATGCGGCTAAAGCTCAAGAGTATGCCAACGAACTTGTATCAAAGTTAGGCGGTGAGTGGGTTTCCTTCGAGGCGGAAAATGTCAAACCCATTTTGGCTTTATTTCACGTTCACCAAGGTCGTGGCGATTACCAATTGACTGACAAACAGATTGTAGATTTTGCCCATCAAAGTCGTTTGTTAGTGGACAACTATTTAATTCGCGAAATTTTGAGCGCTCCGTCGGGTCAAGTTCCTGGTAATCTGGAGAAAGAATGAGTAATGCAATGATGATCGATACGGCGTTACGGCTTCCCGCGCCAGAGGTTGAGGCCCTGATTTCGGGGCGATCGCTGGTCGCTATGCCTTTACAATTTATCGAAGTGGGGGAATATGCCCTCTGTCCCGATCGCCCACTGATTCCAACCTCGTCGCCGAGTCATTACTACAAACCGGATTTTCTAGACCTTGCAAATACTCCGGCAAAACCGCAGGTCAAAGCGTGGGCAAAGTGCGATCGCTGCGAACTGATCGACGAGACAGAATCCCTCGAAAAGTTGTCCGATTTGACGCTCTGGACTCCCGCAACCTTGCGGGAAATTATCGCCGAACGGGAATTGATTTTTCTGGCTTATTTTCGGGTGTATTTGTTGCCGGAACCGTTGGAGGTTGAGGCGATCGATCCCGAGGATGAATTTATCCCGCTACTCTCCCCCATTTCCATTACAACAGCAAACCCAGTTTTCGATGATGACTCGTTCCGCGATCGCTCTGAACGATTGGTTCAACGTCACCTGATCGCATCAGTTCCAGATCCCGTAGATCAAGAAATCGACATCGCAGCCAGCATGATGGAGATTTCAGCCAGTCCGCCAGCCAGATCCGATTCGGATTTGGAGTGGATACAAACGATCGCGGATGTCGGCAATTCTAGCGACGGTCACGCCTTTGAAAAGTTGGTTCGTAAAAGTTTTATCAAACTCGGCTTTACCAATTCCAACACCGATCCAAAAATGAGTCTCGATCCCGAGGCGACAGGTGGCGCAGGTGGGCTAGATTTGTATTGTGAGGAACCTTATTCTGTTATTGGAGAATGTAAAGCAACTAAAAATGAGAAGGTTTCGGATGGTACACCCTCTCAACTGATCAAACTGGGTTATAAATTTTTCTCTAAAGAAAAGTATGATAACTCTATTAAAATCATTTTTGCAGGCGGAAAATTGACGAAAGATGCCAATCAAACAGCAGAGGGAAACCGTATCAACGTCATTCGTCCTGAGACTTTACAGCAGCTCATAGAAATAGCCGAAAATTATCCAGATTCTATTGATTTATCTCGACTCAAAGAATGCCTGGAAAATGGAGATTTTGGGGAAGCAGCCGATACCAAACTATCCCAGTTTATCGAGAAAGTTAATGGTGATATTCTCGAACTTTCATCACCTCCAGAAACAGCAGATCGAGAAACTGAGATTCAGCAAATCTTGATGAGGATTTCGGCTCAACAACAGTTAAGATCCGATCCGGATTTGGAGTGGATACAAACGATCGCGGATGTCGGCAATTCTAGCGACGGTTACACCTTTGAAAAGTTGGTTCGTAAAAGTTTTATCAAACTCGGCTTTACCAATTCCAGCACCGATCCGAAAATGAGTCTCGATCCCGAGGCTACAGGTGGCGCAGGTGGTCTGGATTTATATTGTGAGAAACCCTATCCTGTTGTCGGTGAATGCAAGGCGACTAAAACAGAAAATGTGCCTGACGGTACACCAGCTCAACTGATCAAACACGGCAATAATTTTTTAGGTAAAGAGGGGTATGAAAACGCTGTTAAAATTATTTTAGCAGCCGGAAAATTAAACTCATTTGCACGTCGGACAGCAGAGGGAAATCAGATGAACGTCATTCGCCCCGAAACTTTACAGCAGCTCATGGAAATGGCTGCAAAGTATCCAGGTTCTATCAATTTATGTCAGCTAAAGGAATGTCTTGAAAAAGGGAATTTTGGAGAAGCTGCCGATGATAAAGTATTAGAATTTATCGGTGATATAAAGAAAGAAATTAAACTGCGATCGCATTTAGTCTGTATTTGCAAAGAACATGATTTAAAGCCGGAAAAGCCGGAAAATATCGACTATATTAAGGGATCTTGTGGTTCTCCCGATAATCCCGAAGAACTTAAAAAGAAATCGAAAGATGAATTAAGAGAAATTCTCATCGAACTCTCATCGCCTCTGACGGGTTATCTCGGACGGATCAAAGAAGAGGGAAGTGACGAATATCAATTTTATTTCATTCGAGAGATGCCCGAGATCGACTCCCAATCCTCTTGAGAGGATTTTCGCTATGAGCTTGGGAATTTATTCCCAAGCGGGACTGACGAATATCAATT
>NZ_JAYFER010000566.1:0-11305 GCF_055795065.1 Lyngbya sp. CCY1209 | reverse complement strand
TCGGTTCCCCTGCGGGGGACTCATCCATTTGGGGGGGTGCGGTTTCGGTGTCGGCGATCGCGGCTTCCCAGGTTGCCTTGTAAGAAAGGTTGCCGAACGCTCTCACGTCGTCTTTGGACAGTCCGAGCGCGATCGCACGGGCTTTGAGTTCTGATAAAGTCATAGTTACTCCTGTAAAAGGGGTTTTCGCGCCCACTGGTGACGAGCTTGCCGGCAGACACCAGTGGGTTTTCGCTTATCTAAACAGTACACCACCGTCATGCACGGTTTGTCACGGTAATGTACCATATGGAATGTAGCCTACATCTTGACGAGGTAAAATGTCAATGTTTTATGCAAAGTACACAATGCCCACAAAGTTAAGTCGCACCAGTATTTATCTGGAACCAGAGGTAAAGGCGTTAATAGTCAAAATGGCCAAACAAGAGCAGCGCAGTGTGGCGAACATGGTTTCTGTATTGATCAGTGAGGCTTTGGAGTCCAGGGGTGTTCTGCCCGCCCAGGACGAGAACGCCAGTTAAACAAGCCCTCACAGACAAAGCATCCCTTTTCTACTGTCCCCATACCCCATCAACCCCCGATCGCACCAGACCGGGGGTCATTTTTTGTCAAAGGGGGACAGGCAGGACAGGCAGGGGACAGGCAGGATTTTTTCTGGGTGTCCCCCTTTAAACTCCCTCACCGTATACGTTCCAACACCAGGGGACACCCAGGACACCCTAAAATAAAAAAAAATGATTTTTTTATCCTGATCGGGGCGGGGCAACACCAAAATGGATAAACCGTCCCCGCAGCCCGCCCCAACGTCGCCACAGATAGGGGGGGATGGTTGCCAGTTGGCAAGTCTGAGAGGGGAGCGATCGCCCGTCCGGTTATCAATGTACATTGATAGGGCAGTATTGCCAGGTGGCAAGGCGATCGCATGACGGATCGGTGGGCGATACCCGATATCCTGCTGGGGGACGCTTGACCCGTATCAATGTACAATGATAGGTATATCAATGTACATTGATAGAGCTATGAGCAGTATGGCCAACTACAACCCCGACACCAGTGGACTAAAACAACCGAAATGGGACCACACCCCGACGCGGGCGATCCGGGTCCCCGCCGAGTTTGCCGATGAGCTACTGGCGATCGCCCGACGGATGGATCGGGGGGTGTGGAAGTGCCGGGGAGCGATCGGCGTGATGGTGGGGGTGATCGCGCCGATGGTGGGGGCAGTTTCGGTTTGATGTGCAAAATCGCCCTGCACATCAAATTCACATCAAATGCACCTCAAAAGTCAAATGGGCAAAGTCTGAAACAACGGAGAGGGTGGGATTCGAACCCACGGAACCTTTCGGCTCACTCGATTTCAAGTCGAGCGCGATCGACCACTCTGCCACCTCTCCAGTCCATCCTGACTCTCGAAGATCTGAGTCAGCCTACAGACAAAATATAATCTTACCACCGATCGCGCTTCAGGTCTACCGCCGCTCTCCGTGCGATCGCACCCCGACCCGTAAAATTTTCAAAATCACTTAACCCGATCGGAAAACAGGAGTATGATGGAGATCGAATATTTTTCAACCCGACAACGAGCGAGGAAATCAAGCTATGGCTCTGCGATTAGGCGATACCGTTCCCGACTTCACCCAGTCGTCCTCGGAAGGCGACATCAGCTTCCACCAGTGGGCCGGCGATAGCTGGGTGGTTCTCTTCTCCCATCCGGCGGACTACACCCCCGTCTGCACCACCGAACTCGGCACCGTCGCCAAACTCAAACCCGAATTTGACAAGCGCAACGTCAAAGTCATCGCCCTCAGCGTCGATGATGCCGAATCTCACAAAGGTTGGATCGGCGACATCAACGAAACCCAACAGACGACCATCAATTATCCCATCTTGGCGGACGGCGATCGCAAAGTTTCCGACCTGTACGACATGATCCACCCCAACGCCAGCGCCTCCGTCACCGTCCGCACGGTGTTCATCATCGACCCCGACAAAAAACTGCGCCTGACCCTCACTTACCCCCCCAGCACGGGCCGCAACTTCAGCGAAATCCTGCGGGTCATCGACTCCCTGCAACTGACCGACAACTACAAGGTCGCCACCCCCGCCGACTGGAAAGATGGCGACGACTGCGTAATCGTCCCCTCCCTGACAGATCCCGATGAGCTCAAGCAGAAGTTCCCCAAGGGTTACACCGAAGTCAAATCCTATTTGCGGATGACTCCTCAGCCGAACAAGTAAAATAGGGGTCAACGATCGCGGCCGGAAGAGATTCCACAGTTGAAAAAGGGCGTATGAGCAGAGTATTCAAGGGAAGGGCGATCCGTGCGATCGCACTCCGACCGATCCCCCACTCTCTCACGCCCTCCATCAAACTAAATGACCGGCAAATTATCACTCGTTGACAACGAATATTTAAAACATAAAAAATGGACATCAAACGTGGCTTTGTGGAAGCCGTTGGCAATACTCCACTGATCCGGTTAAACAGTTTCAGCGAAGAGACGGGCTGTGAAATTTTAGGAAAAGCAGAGTTTTTGAATCCCGGCGGTTCCGTCAAGGATCGGGCGGCACTTTATATTATCGAAGATGCCGAAAAAAAAGGCTTGCTCAAACCCGGCGGCACCGTCGTAGAAGGGACGGCGGGAAATACAGGCATCGGTCTGGCGCACATTTGTAATGCCAAAGGTTATAAATGTTTGATCGTGATTCCGGAAACCCAGTCGGTGGAAAAAATGGAGGCCCTCCGCACCTTGGGCGCCGAAGTCCGTCCGGTTCCCGCCGTGCCCTACAAAAACCCCAATAATTATGTCAAATTGTCGGGTCGGTTAGCCGAGGAAATGGAAAACGCCATTTGGGCGAATCAGTTCGACAATTTGGCAAACCGGCTGGCGCACTACGAAACCACGGGTCCGGAAATGTGGTCCCAGACGGATGGAACCATCGATGCCTGGGTGGCGGCGACGGGTACGGGGGGGACGTTTGCCGGCGTTTCCCTATTTTTAAAAGAGAAAAATCCCCAGATAAAAACGGTGGTTGCCGACCCGATGGGTAGCGGCCTTTACAGTTATGTGAAAACGGGGGAAATTAGCACCGAGGGTTCTTCGATTACGGAAGGGATCGGCAACAGCAGGATCACGGCAAATATGGAAGGCGTTCCCATCGATGATGCGATCCAAATTGGCGATCGCGAAGCCGTGCGGGTGGTCTATCAACTCCTGGAAAAAGATGGATTATTCATGGGGGGATCGGTGGGTATCAACGTCGGCGCCGCCGTGGCACTGGCGAAGGAAATGGGACCCGGACACACCATTGTAACGGTTCTCTGTGACGGGGGTTCCCGCTATCAATCCAAGCTGTACAATCGCGAGTGGCTGGCTGAACGAGGGTTGTGGCCGGCGACTTAAAATGTCCGGGCGATCTCCTCTAATTTCCCGCGATCAATACTTCCTAAAACTCTCCCTTATCAAGGGGGAGTTTTAATGAATCACACCCCATCAATTAATCGAAATATAGGATTGGCATCATTCCCAATTATCTAATTCTGCCAACCAATTTTGTAATAAACTCACGAGCTGCTCCCGGCGAGTCTCAAAATTAGCTGCAATCCACATAAGAATCAATCCGATAATAAAAGCAATCACCCATTTCAAAAATGAATAAATCGAGTTGAGAAGAATCA
The DNA here is from genome assembly GCF_055795065.1 of Lyngbya sp. CCY1209. Taxonomy (NCBI): domain Bacteria; kingdom Bacillati; phylum Cyanobacteriota; class Cyanophyceae; order Oscillatoriales; family Microcoleaceae; genus Lyngbya; species Lyngbya sp. CCY1209. Next base: position 7,626 of record NZ_JAYFER010000566.1, on the reverse strand, counting down.
ACTGATTGAAGGCATTGATCAGAAATGTCGCCGTTCCGATATAGAGAAAAGCGCGAGTTCGGAACGCCAACCCCAGGAAAATTGTCGCCAATGCGATCGCACCCGGTACAATTCCCATCCACTGGCTTTCTAATAAGGCGACCCAACAAATTAATCCCACACTCAGACAGCGGATAAAATGTCGAATTTGTCTCCGATTTGTTCCTTTTAAATGGGGTTCGACTTGGACGAGGTACAACAGGGATAACGCCGGAGGTGTGACAATCCAGAGAAAACGGGTATCGGCATGGACTGGCAAAAGACCTTTTAAAATCATCCAATTGACCAGCAGGATGCTGATATAAGTGAAGCGAATATTTTCACCCATTTCCGCCAAAACGAGATAGAAAATTGCACTCAAAAACGTTGCCGTATACCAGGAAAACAGTTGGGACGGAGTGACGATCGCACCGCTAAACCCAACACAGGCGATCGGCAAAACCACCGCCACCCGCCGCCAGGGAGTTGGCGGCCATCCCCAGAAATCCCAGGGTGAAATATAGAAAAAATAGGCAATTAAAGAAGCGATCGCGCCACTCCAGGGGATAAAAAACCCTCCCCAACTCAGAACATCGGCGACATAATAACTGATGGCGACGGCTTCCAACAACCCCGCATAAACCCAAAATTCCGCCTGCCGTCGGTGGGGATTATTGCGACCTTGAATAATTGCATATCGTGTGAGAAGAATTCCCGTCCCCAACCCCACCAAAGCATTGATATTTCCGGGGAGAAAACAGGCGATTCCCAAGGATACAGTACCGACGAACCAATGCAGATGCGCGATCGCTTTGATTTCCCCCGCTTCCAGGGTCAAATATCCCATCAAAACCGGCAACAATATCCGATACAAATACACGAAACTGGTCGCCAAAGTCGCGATCGCCACCAACTGAGTCCCAACAGGTTGGTAATCAACCCGATAAAATAGCAGTTCAAACGCCGCCGCCGACACTCCCGCCACACCCAAATAAACCAGAGGTTTCAACGATTCCTGTCGCCGTCCGATGCCGATAAAAATGAAAGCCAGACCGAACGTATTTAAACCCGTCCATATCGCAAATTCATCGACCCGCAGAATAGTTCCGAAAATGCCGTATAATATGGGAATGACCTGCCAAGGTTTGGGAATGTTGGCATCGGGATTCCGTTTCAACCACCAATCCCCCGCCAGTTGTGCAGAAAGTCCCAAAATTGTATTCGCGATCGCCAATGCAATTAAAGAATTGGAGAAAAATCCCAAGGTTTCCGCCACCAACAATTCAACTCCCCAGCAGCCGGCATAAACACCCCAGTTAAAATCCCGAGTTCCTGGAACGGTTTTCCACGTCCTAAAGACAATGGCAACGACAGTTAAAATTAAGACTCCCACCGCCACGATATCGGCTTCTATTGCTCCCCAATAAACGAAGAGGGAATGAACCGTCATCAGGAACAATTGCACCCCGCAAAGTGCGATCGCCCACCCATCTGCCGCCTGGGTGTAATTTCGCCCCAATTCCGATTCCCGATTTTGCAATACCCGACGCAATATCCACAAACTACTGAATGCGATCGCATTCACAACCAACCATCCCAAATCGGAAACTAACTTTAATTCCCACAATACCGAAGCGAAGAATGTCAAACCGAATCCAACAGTTAAAATAGCAGGTATTGGCGTTAGCAACAATCGAGAATTGACGAACATCAACCCGCAACCCACCGCCAAATTGAGCGATTGTACGAGGGCGAATCGCGTTCCATCTATTCCCAACGTCAAAAATTGAGCCATTCCCACGGCTAAAATTGCCAATTCTCCCGCCTTTCGTCGCTGATAGTCGCCAATCAACGCTACCCCTGTCAACGCCACGGGAGTCGCCACCCACATCAAATTCTCAACCCCTCGCATTTGGCTGAGTAACAGATAGCTGCATCCCGCCAAAACCAACCCCAAATAAAACCCACTTTCCGCCCAGGTGCGATCGCCTCTATCCTCGGGAGAAGATAGACTAGAATCGGTGAAAGATCCGACGGTAGAAAATGCGAACTCTCCCACCATCAGAACCAGCAAAACCATCGCCCATTGAATAAATGTCAGATTGGGAATCAGCCAATCAACGGCACTCAGAAGCGCCAGCAACCCGATCGCATGGGTGAGATAGACTCGAAAAACATTCGGAGATCTGCGTTTCGTGACGGCCGCGAGAGTGAGGGCTGAGGCGATCAAATTGAGCGATCGCATCGCCGGATTAAACACCCCAAAACTGGTCAGAAACAGACCGAATCCCAACGCCAGCAACTCCCCAAACTGCGCCAATTGTATTTTATTTTTCCGATACAGCCAATCCGTCACCCCAAGCATAAAAATAAGATAGGGAAACCAAGTCAAACTCAGCAGCGACCAGGGGTTATTTTGACTGTTGGTAATTTCCGTTCCCGTAATAATAGCCGTTTCCCGCACCCCGTCCGGAATCATCGGCCCCAGCAGCCAAACCATCTGCAAACCGATCGCAAAAATAGCCGCCAGATCTCGCCGTCTCCAGAACCGCAGCAGGTGGCGGGTAAAAATCGAAACCGCCAGTCCGCTGACAATAAAAGCCTGCCAGGGATGGAATTGAATCGAAATCAACCACCCAAAGAATAGAAATATATAGCCACTATGACGCATCCAAACCGGAGAAAACAGGTACAGCAGCCAGCCACAAATCCCCACCGCCAAACCCAAAGCGGTGATATCCACATCCGCGACAAAAATTCCCCGTCCCAACAGGAGAATTAAGCCATAAATTAATAAGGTGATATCCGTCCTCAAGGCGACATTCGGTTGTCGGCGAACGCGATACAAACAAATAATTGCCGTCAGAATCACCCCGATATAGATCGCCGCGATCGGAACTTGCCGCCAACTCCATCCCCAATTGAGATAACTCAGCAACAGATAATTTAGCAGGGGTAAATGTCCGACCGATTCGGATTTTTGGTATAAATTAACTGTTATTGCAGTGAGGAGCAAAGTTGCGATCGCCACCGTCAACAATTCCAGCGGATTTCGCCACAAACCGAACCCGTCCATCGCCCAAAAATTGAGCGGAACCAGCAACAACGTCACCTGACGCAACGTTTCCGCCGTCAGCGGCAACTGATTCTGTCTCCCCGTCCACCGGCTACCCCCCCAAAACGCCAGAGTATAAGCCAACAAAATGCCATACTGTCCGGCGACGGGGAACCTTTCCCACTGACTCGCGGCGAGAACCCCCGAAGACACCACCACCATAAACAGTCCCAAAAATAGCAGCCAGCGGACGCTCAATTCCGCCTTGAGAGACTGAAGTAATCGGGTGGCGACATGGGCAGATTTCGGCTGCGGCGGACGGTTTCGGAAAATTTGCCGCCGTCTGACAGGTTCCTCGTCTTTCTCCTCCGCAAAAACCGGGACGGGTTGCCGTGGCGGTAGCGGTTGACTCAAATATTGCTGACAGAGTTGTTTGACTTGTTCGTGGGAAATCAAACCCAACTCCAGCCAACCTTCCAAACCATCCAACAATGCCGGATTGTCAGCATCGATGCGAATGGAAAGCGCGATCCATCGTTCCTGGGGAGAAGACATACTTTGTCGGTAGCATCCCGGAGGTTAATGGAACCAGTCTGGCATCGAAAAGCAATTTCCGCAATATTTCGCGATCGCATCAACTTTTTTGGTAGCGTGCGATCGCGTTCCCTGCCAATTATTATCATGTTTTTCCTATAAAATTTCGAGTTTTAATCCAAATATTATTTATTCTTTAAAATTGTCAAATCTTAAATTTTTTAACCTGACTATAAACCCCCAAATCATCTTCAAATGATTTCGGCTATAAGAAAAGGAAATTGATTCCCAAGCGGTTTTTGATTGAGCCGAAATATTTCGCCGGTCAGACATCGGCTACCAATTCACAATCGGTCTGAATTTGTTCAATATCAATACAAAGATAATAGCCCCGATAGACCCAAAACCGCCAGCGATCGCCCCGAGAAACAAAATAGCTATGAAGTTGATGATAGTTCACGACATCAGCATAAACTGCAGTGGCGTCCGGCGGCGGATCGTTCGCAATGATAAACGTCTCGCCCCGTGGTAAAATATGGTCGTATCCTCCGGTAAATGGCGCAGCCCAGGAGGTCATGCAGATCACCGGCAAATCTATTTTTGGTCGATAGGTCTGACCTTGGCAAATCATCTCGAACTGCCGACGAATAGAATACTACCAATCTAGCACGATCCCCCCATCCGAAAGGATTTAAAGAATCACCAAAACTTCTCCGTGTCCTCTGTGCCTCTGTGGTTTTTTCCAACCCTAAACCGCCGGTTCCGTCGCCTGACTCACAATTTCCTGAAACTGAATCACATCCTGCCGCGGGTCAGAATGAGTCACCTTCACCTCAAAGCGATCGCCCAAAGCCACATCCCGATTAAACCGCATCGGCAACTCCAACCCCAACTCCTCCAACATCACCAACCCCAAATTGCTATCCTCCCGCAGCCACCGCAGCAGAATCGCCTCCCAAACCTCATCCGCCCGACGCCGCAAATACTCCAAACTCCAATAGCGATTCGTTTCCCGCTCCACCTTCGATGCCTCTTTGACCGCCGGACCCAAACTCATCACCATCTCCTGCATCTGGTCCACAGAAAACGGCGGTTCATCCCCCCGCAAATGAGCTTTAATCTGGAAGTGAGCCAACAAATCGCTGTAGCGACGAATCGGCGACGTCACCTGAGTATAGGTATCCAAAGCCAGACTCGCATGGCGGGCCGGCGTCAAACTCACCTCGCTCCGGGGCATATAGCGACGCAGCGCACAGGCTCTCACCGCCCCCGCCGGGAGTAGAATTAATTCCTCTTCCGGCGGCAATTCCGGTTGCGGTTGACTGCGATAGGGCAGCGCCAAATTGTTTTCCTTGCCGTAGCGAGCCGCCACTTCCCCCGTCAAAATCATCATTTCCGCCACCATCTGCCGGGACGGAGAATCGTCCAAAAGTTTGATGATGATTTCATCTCCCTCGACTTTGATCATCGATTCGGGGAGGTAAATACTGATCGCCCCCTGAGAATCCCGCCACTCCTTGCGACGTTTCGCCCATAAAGCCAGAGCCTCAATTTCGGGTTCCGCCTGGATACCCATATGAATCATCTCATCCGCATCGTCGTAGGTGAGGCGGTAGGTGGGTTTGATGGTGCTCGCGTGAATCGTGTAGTCTTCCACGCTCCCGTTTTCGTCGAGCACCACGCCGAAGCTCAGGGCACAACAAATTTGACCCTGCACGAGGCTCATCGGGCCCGTCGCCAGTTCGGAGGGGAACATGGGAATCATTCCCGTGGGCAGGTAGACGCTCGTGGTTCGCCGTCTCGCTTCCAAGTCGAGTTCGCCCCCCGGTTCGATCAGCCGGGTAGGGTCGGCGATGTGAATCCAAATTCTCTGTTTCCCGCCTTCGAGAAATTCCAGGCTCAAGCCGTCGTCAATTTCGCGGGTACTCTCGTCGTCGATGGTGTAGACTTTGAGGTGAGTCAGATCCAAACGATAATCGCGATCGCGATCGGGCAGCGGAGATTGGAGAGAATGTTGAGCCACATCTAGCACCTTCGTGGAAAACTGGCTTGGGATCTGACTGCGCCGCAAAGAAAGATTCTCATGCAGACTCCATATCCCCAAGTCTACCAGCAATTCAAAAGAGGCGGTCGGAGTTTGGGGGCGATCGAGGGTCGCCAGGGTTTCCAAAGCCGGCCCGGTGTGGGAGGCTTCCTCTCCGAAAAGGGCGAAACGCTCCAGGGCGTCCAGGCGGGTGCGATCGCTCCCCTGCCATTCCACCGGTTCCCCCGCCAACCGCTGCTGGACCCGCCGCCAGAATTCCTGGGTTTCCTGCTCCCGCTGCTGTTCGACTTCCTGCTGGTGTTTGATTTCCGCGACCTGGCCCGGGGAACGCGGCTCGTAGCGATCGCCCTTCTGTTTGAAATAAAGTTTGTCGTTGGAGAGTAGCAAGTGGCTGGCGTAGCACTGCGGCGGACTTTCCTCGGAAAAGAGCAGCAACGCCATGCCCTTCGGATCGACCGTCCCCCCTTCCTCGATCAGAATCTCCCAGGCCACCTCCAAACTCGACGGGTCCAGATAGGGCTGGAGTTCTTCGTAAAACGCGGGGATATCGGCCGCCCGATAGGCCGTTCCACTCACCTCGTAGGTAATTTGCCTCGGATGGACGGTATGGGAATTGCCCTGGTCGTCAACCAAGATCCAGTGCTTTTTTCCTTCAGGGCGATCGACCACGGCGAGACGCCGCTCCCCGTGTATCCTGAATTCAACTAAATTTCCCTTTTCCACCAATCCAATTAGCCTTCTTTGTTGACAAACGGCAGCATCGCTAAAATTCTAGCCCGTTTGATCGCTTTTGTCAGGTCGCGTTGCTGCTTGCAGGTCAAACCCGTAATCCGCCGGGGCAGAATTTTGCCCCGCTCGGTGACGAACTTCTTGAGCAGCTCCACATTTTTGTAATCGATAGGAGTTTTCGGGTCGATGGGCGAAACTTGGCGACGAAAATAGCTCATGGGTGTATAGTCTTCCTCTGGTTCAATTTGCGAATGGGAAATCTGGGGGAGTCCCCCGATTATTTGATTTCTTTGTGGACGGTATGCTTGTTGCAGTGGGGGCAGAATTTCTTCAGTTCCATTCTGCCGGTGGTATTCCGACGATTTTTCATCGTCGTATAGCGAGACACACCGTTGGACCGTTTGTCCGTATTGGTGCGACATTCCGTACATTCGAGCGTGATCACGATGCGGACACCTTTAGCCATAATCGTAAAATGAATTCTTAATAAAGCACAATCATCTATTATTTCAGATAACGCTGTGCTTTGTCAAGCCAATGGCGGATTCTCAGATCCAGGGAGTAGCCGCGCCCGACTCCGATGACGAGGGTTTCCCCGATGCGATCGTGAAACGTTTGCGGATGTCGGCTCGTATCAAACAAAACCGCCGCCCCATCCGCCATCAGCGGGACGATCAGCAGCGCCACCCCCGCATTCCCCGAACCGATATTTCCCAACCCACTCAGAGCCAAAAAAACGAACAATCCCAGAATGCCTTCCCGCTTCGACAATTCCAGCAGTTGGGGTGTCCGATTGAATCGAGTGTCGATCACCCGCATATTGAATGCCCAGCGCCCCAGGCTCTGCCCGTAGTTCTTGGAAACCAGAAACACCCGCAGCGCAATCCAAATCATCAAAAATAAAATTAGCCCGACTAAGCCCTTACCGCCGAGTAAACCCGCAATCAATCCAACCAACAGGGCATCAATACCCAACGCCGCTGCCCGCGACCCGGTTGGAACCCTCGGAAAAGCTGGCGGAACCAGCTCAGATCTTTCGGAACTCATAATCGATGCCAGATCTTGACAATAAAGTACATTTCTATCCTGACACCTGACAGACTTAAAACTAACAAAGCCCATCTCTGATTATAGAGAAAGGCTAAGTTGAGTATTAAGACTCAGAATCCTAAAGACTGCATAGAGAAAGTGGTGGTTAAGAGGTCAAGCCCTCGGTCTGTTAGTGCGCCTCGGCTTCATCCATTGC
>NZ_JAYFER010000565.1:0-8963 GCF_055795065.1 Lyngbya sp. CCY1209 | reverse complement strand
TGGAAGCTCTGTCTCTTTAGAGCAGGGAGGAAAAACGAACGGCGGCTTGAGTCGCCTACATTCACCGAGGTGAATTACAATACAGCCATGAAACAAACGTTGACGATAGTTTGCAAGCTTAACCCCACGCCAGAATTCGTCTCCCCGACGGGAAGTTTCCCCGTCGCCGAGGCTCAAAATTCCTATCCCGAAGAATTCGTGACGCAGTATCTCCAGGGTTGCAATGCGCGATCGCAACAGGAAGGTCTGACCCCCCGGCAGGCGCAGGTTCTCTGCCAGTGTACCATCGACGAATATCAAGCCCGATTTTCCATCGAGGAATTTGCGGCGATCGTCCGGCAACTCCAGGACACCGGAGAAGCCCCCGACGAACTGCTGGAGGTGAGCTTGACCTGTAGCGCCCAATTGCGGGGTAACTGACGGGAAGAAACCGGGTTTCTTTGGTAGAGGGTGGGGACGGGGAGAGAGTCGTAGAAACCCGGTTTCTAAACCGAGAATTATTAATTGTTATAGCAGTTGCCAGGACGGTTAGGACATTGATTTTTCCTGAAACCCCGACGGTGAACGATTGGCCTTCCTGTTGCCTGTTGCCTATTGCCTGTTGCCGACTATAATTGTTAATGATTAATTAAAACCGGGTTTCATATTCAAACCGGATCTCGCTCTGGTTGCCGAAATTGGTGGCGCCGCGCAGCAGCAACTTGTCGTTGACGCGGTAGTTCAAATTCAACTGCGTCGGCTGATCGTCAGCCAGCACCCGGCTAATGGAAACCGAGACATCATTTCTGACATCGAAACCCACTTCCAAACCCAAACCCAAAGCTGTCGCCCCGGAACTCTCCTCCGACACCCGCGCCGGATAGATCCGAAACTCCGTCAACCCCGTGGCGTCGATGACGCTCTGCTGGATCTGGTTAAACAGTCCCGCACTGGCGATATTTGCCAACACCAAAGCCGTGTCTCCCGTCACCCCTTCGATCGCACTTCCCCCCAATAATGCCAGCAATTGGGTTTGCGATCGCGGCGGGGAACTCCGCAACTCGAGGATATCGTTAATTTCCGAAGCCGATCCCTGGGCGATGGCGAATACGCGAATCGTCCGCACCGTCCCGAACTGCGTCGCACTCGGCACTTCCGTCATTTCCGTGGCAAAAGCCGACGTCGGCGCCACCGCCGGAGTCGTTTCCGCTACCCGCGTCACCAACCGCACGTTCAAAACCGGGTCGAGTCCCTGGGAGGGTACAAACGTCACCGTTTGCGGATAGCCGCGATCCAACTGAAAGCGACTGGTATACAAATTCACCGCCCCCCCCGTCAGCTCGATCGTCCCGCTGGGGCGAATCGTGTCCAAATTCTCCAACTCCCCATTGACGACAATCATCCCCTGCACATTAAAGTTGAGGACGGGAGCATCAAATATCGACGTAATGGAAGCCGACTTCACCTGAATTCCCTCTCCCAACATCAGAGTAAAGTTATCGAAACTCACCTCCAAGGGCCCGGTGTCCGGCAACTCGCCCCCGCCGGGATTCTGTTCGAGGGCGACCACAATTTCCCCTTCCGGGCCCGTCGTCGGCGAAGCCCCTTGGGGCAGCGTCACCAGCGCCTCAGACACCGCTACCCCACCCCCGATCGCCGGTTGGAGGGCACTTCCCCGAACAATAATTTCCCCTTGGGCATCTCCCTCGTACAACCCCTCCAGGTTCAACTTCAAATTATCCAATACCAGCCGCAGGGGATTGGTAAGATCCGGATCTTCCCCCCGTAGGGGTTCAAAAATGGGCAGCACCCCTTCGAGCAAAATGTTGCCCGTCCCCGTCTCTCCCACTAACTCCCCTTCGATGCCCTTCACCCACAGGCGATTGTTCGTAAAAATTGCCGTGCCCGAGAGTCCCGCGATCGCCTGTTCGACACCGCGGGCCTGCAACACCCCGTCGAGCACCTTCAACTCCCCCTCCGGTTCCAAGACGAGATTGGCGATCGCACCGTCCGGCGCCTGCTCCAATATCCCCTGCAATCCCAGTTTCACCAACCCCTTCCCCTGCACCCAATCCACCTCCGGATTCACCAGGTTAATAATCTTGAACCCTTCATCCCGCACCTCCACCTGGGCACTGAGGAAATTACTTTCCGGGTTGACTTTCGCGAAGGGCAACCGAAACGGCACCGTCGCCCGATACCGAATCGGATCTTCGGCCGTCACCAACACCGCTCCCCCGGCGTTCAACCGGGCGTTATTGTAGCTGAAACTGCCCCGGGCTTCCTTGAGGGGTTCGCCATTGAATAAACCGTCGATGACGGTAAATTCCCCCGTCGCCCGGGGATTCTCCAAACTGCCCGAAAACAGCGCCTGCAAATTGAACTGTCCGCTCAAATCCACGTTGGGAATGTCGTAAAATGCCTCCACTTCCTCCAGGCGCAAATTTTTGACCCGCAACTGGCCGGAGGGAATTTGGCGATCGAGATCCAGTTGCCCCTGAAATCCCACCAGGGTTTGATCGGAACGCAATCTCAAGGGCAGAACTCGCACGATATTGTCCTCGAAACTCGCCTGGAGAATGAATTCGTCGGTTTTGTGCGGCCCCCAGGTCCAATCCTCGCCCCGGATGTCCGCCGTCGCCGTGATATCCGAGGGAGAACCGCTGACGTTGATTTCGCCGGTAAACGAGGCGTTGACTGCTTCTAAAGGGGGCAGGGGCAGTCCTTCCGGTTTTTGGCTTTCTTCCCACTTCAACAGGGCTTGAATTTCCGCCCAATATCGCAGTTGTTGGGTGAGGGATGCCGTCTCGGGCAGTCCCACGGTCACGGTGTTCAAAGTCGTTGCACCCGCATACAGGGGGGTTTGGATGCCCCGGGTGATATCTTCCAAGTCGTACCAGTGGAGGGCGGCGAATAGGTCTTGGAGGTTGCCTTGGGGGATGGTGATGTTGGCTTCCAAGGGGGGTTCGGCGCCGTCTGCGGGAGAAACCCCGGTTAAAATCTCGTTGACGTTGGCCCGGGCTGAAATCAGAACCACCGTTTCTCCCTGTTGTAGTTCTCCATCCGTGAGGCGGGCGATACCATTGGCTAAACTGACTTGAATACCGAAGCGATCGCCTTCTATATAACCCAAACTCGGCCGGTCCACCGATACCTCCCCAGTGGCGTCGATGCGACTCAGGTCGAAACTGGCAAAATCCGACACCGCCAACTCGGCGGAAACGTTGCCCCCCAGCGGACCGATTCCCGCCTGGGCCAGGGGAGCAAGCCCCAGGGGAGTTAGGGGAAAATCTTCTACACTGACTTGTAAGTTATTTTGAGTGGGAGAGGTGCCCCGGGCGATCGCATCTCCTCGCTGGACTAAAAACGACTCGGGCAAAAAGCGATCGTCCAACACCAATTCGATCCGATCTCCCTCCCCCGCCAAAGACACATTCACCCCCTCACCTAACCCCGCCTCGACGGGACCGGCTAACACCGGGTCGAATTCCAAACCCCGCAGGGCGAAATCCTCCAACCGCAGGTTCCCCCGCAGGTTCAACGCCGAAATGGGTCCGGTCACATTTCCCTGAAAACTCACCGAACCCCACACCGGTGGCGTATCTCCGGCTAAAATTTCCGGGGGCAATACCGCCAGCGCTGTCTGCACCAGGGGCGAATTCAAATCGAAATCGGACACCCGCACGTTAACATTCAGGTCGCCCAGACTCGGCACCCCCGTCCCGCTAAATTCCAACGCGAACATCCCGTCCGCCCCGAATTGCGGGGTCTCGGCCCGTTCCAGTTCCACCCGTCCCTCCCGCAACGTCGCCGCCGCCTCGAAGGGTTGGCGCAAAATCGGCAATTCCGTCAACCGCAACTGGGCCGCCGCCTCCAACGTCGCCCGGTTGAATTGCGTCACTGAACCGGAGGCGGTTAATTCTGTGTCCAACAGTCCCCGCAATAGGGGCAGATTTTCCGCCTGGTCCAATAACCCCGTCGGTCCGAGGGCCGATCGCACCCCGGTGAGATTTTCCGCCCATTCCGAAAACCGGCCCAAAGCGATGCGATCGCCGGCTAGTCGCGCCGTCCACGCTCCCCCCCCGACGCGGCCCGTGGCGGTGACACTCCCCCCATCATCGCCTAAATCGATCTGTCCGTCCAGGGTCAAATTCAAGTTTTCCGGACTCAGCGTCGCCAAATTCCCGGAAAATGACGTTTCCCCCCGCAGGATGCCGTTATCCACATCCAAACCCCGAATTTCTGCCACCACGTCGGGGGGCAGGTTCGCCAGGGGTAAACCCAATTCGATCAGGGGATTGAGGGGGATGTCGTTGGTTCTGACTGTGCCTTTAAATGCGCCGGAATTAATTTGTCCATCGGCAACAATTTCGCCTCCGAAATTACCCAAATTTATGATTCCATTAAAATTGCTATTAATATCGCTCGGATTGGCGAGATTTCCGGAGGCGATCGCTTCTCCGTTCAATCGAGAATTTCTCAGATCGGATGCCCGCACCTGTTCCCGCACGTTCGCCGGTAAATCAACGACGGACAATCCGGCATTGATAAAAGGATTAAGTGCCATCGAATTGGCATCTAATTTAAGATCAAATTTACCGTTTCTGAGGCGGGCATTTTCCAGGCTAACGGAACCGCCGATATTGCCTAAATCGACCCGTCCCGCCACATCGGCGGTGATGCCATTCGCAGTCAAATTATCCAAATTACCGACAATCGATCCTCGCGCTAATACTGCCCCATTCCGAAAATCGAGGGTTTGTAGCGATCGCTCGATTTCCGGCGACAAGTTGACGAAGGGCAAACCCAGTTCGAGCAATCTAGGAAGGGAAAGGGAATTGATATTAAAATCCGCTCCAAACTGTCTTTCATTGAGTCGAAAATCGCTGTCAATCGAACCGTCAGCAATACCAATTATGATGTCACCAGTCGCCACTATACCATCGAGATTGAGATTATCTAGGGAACCCAAAATATTTGTCCGAAAATCAATTTTTGACCCTTCAAGATTCAATTGTGATATTTTTTCTCGCAAATCTGGCTCTAAATTTGCCAAGGGCAATCCAAATTTCAGCAGGTAATCGACCGCCAACTGATTAGCAGCGATCGCCGCATTCCAATTATTATTTTCCCGCAATTGGGCATTTACATCCACCGTACCCTCGGCGACCCTGACCGTCCCATCAACCCGACCGTCATTAAATTGGGCATTTCCAAAAATCGGATAGGTCGCCCCCGGAAGTTCAAACACGACCTCTCCTGTGAGGTCGTCTATCTCGCCGGAAAGTTGGGCATTGGCGGAAATTTCACCCAACGTCAAACCGGGGGGAATGTCAAACAGTCGGGCGATCGCGTCCCCATCGAGGCGATCGACATTTAAACTCAATTCGACATTGGCATCGAAGGGAAATTCTTCCGCCGTTTCCGCCCCGGTTTCGTCCGGTTCCGCCGCCAGAAATTCCGTCAGTCCGTCCAGGGCGATCGCGCCTGACCCGGTAATTTCTCCCCCCGTTGCGAGCCGGATATTCAACTCGTCAATCGTGACAACCGGAGCGGACGCCAAATTAAATTCGTCCGTCAGTTCGGCGACGGTTTCCAATTGTATGGAAATTTCCTCGAAGGGGACGCGATCGATTTGGGTGGGTGCGGTGGTGGCGATCGCGATCGAAACGGTCGGTTCCTGCAAGGAGCCGGTCAAATCAATTTCCGCCTCCACTTCCCCCGCGATGGGAACGGGTAGGGCGATCGCTTCTTCCAACTGCCCTTCCACCGTTTCTAATAACGTCGAAAACGTGACGGGTTCCAAATTTGCCGTCAGATCAAATTCAGTCTGTCGGAAATCGAACTCGTCGTCTGTCGTCACCGTCCCACCGACATTCACCGCCACCTCGCCAAAACCGGCATCCAACTCTCGGATGACGGCCTGATTTCCCGTGAAGCGAAAGTTGCCGGTTTCGACGCGGACGGGTTCCGAAAGGGCTTCCACATCGGCTTGCAGTTGTTCGAGTTGCAGATCTCCCCAAATTCCAGTCGGTTTAAAATTCTCTAATTTAACCCTCAAATCCGCATCCGCATCCCCCTTTTCCAAGGCAAATCCGGGGGTTTGAACCAGTAACGCCAATTGCGGTAACGTCAGATCGTCGGCATCGAGTTCCGCTTCAATATTCCCCTCGGAAATTACCGCATTTGCCTTTAACCGGAAGTCTCCCCCCCGAGAAAATCGGCCGCTGACATTGCCCCGAATGCGATCGTTGGCGTCGCTGACATCCAAGGCGAGGCGATCGACTTCCAGCGTCACCGGATCTTCCCGAAGCGGCGCTTTTAGGAGGGTTTGGGGCATCAGTTTAACATCGGCATTCTCAACCCGAATCGTGCCAATTTCAACCTGTAGGGGACTTTCTCCCTGCTGTTTGAGTTGGGTTCTGATCCAATTTCCGGCTGAGTCTTCTTCGAGGTAGACTTCCGGATCGATCACCGTCAAATCGATGAGAACCGTCGGTTGAAATAGGGACACAATAGAAATCGTCGCTTCGATCGCTTCCAATGAAGCCGTATTGGGATTCGTTGCAGTCGGGGGAATAGCGGACGGACCGAACCGAATGGAAATGATGCCAAACCGTTCCACCGGGCCGACTTCCACGGGGCGATCGATGATCCCTTCTAAGGTTTCGGCAATGATGGGGGCGAGACGAGACTTCACAAACCAACTCACGCCCCCCGCGATCGCGATCGAGGTCACACCCAAGCCGACGCCCCCCCAAATCAGCCGACGTCGCCAGCGTCGGACCGGGCGCGGCGTGGGTTCGGTCGAAGGATTGGGAGAGTTCGTCATCTCGATGCTCCGGAATGGCAACAACAGACACACGAAGCGTAGCGTAAATCTTCCCCTGAAGTTTGAGGAGTATAAAAAATTAACTGTCATATTGTTGCCGTTTGCGCCTCAGAACGCAAGCAATCCGAGACGGAAGTCGGTACGGCCTGCATTCGCCCTCGTTCGAGAATCGGGACGGAAAAACGTTCCCGACTCCTCTGATCACGCGATCGCAAAAATATAAAAACTTTCTTAAAATTCCGTGGTTAGATAGAAAATGAGAGGTAGCCGGAGTCACTTCTGATGAACGTCAGCCATCTTCTGAGGCGTTACGAACAAGGCGAAATCGACTTTTCGGGGGTCGATCTGAGCGGGGCGGACCTGGGGGGAGCCATTTTGATCGGTGTCAACCTTTCCCGGGCGAACCTCGCCGGCGCCAACCTCACCCGGGCGTTTCTGAGTCGCGTCAAGCTCAACGGGGCCAACCTACAGCGGGCTAATCTCAGCTTCGCGAAAATGAATGAAGCCAAATTGGTGGACGCCGATCTCACCAAAGCCAATCTCAACGGGGCGTTTTTGGTGAAGGCGAAACTGCCGGGGGCGAGGCTGAGTGGGGCGAGTTTGGCGGGGAGCAACTTGCGGCGGGCGAGTCTTCCCAACGCCAATTTATCCGGGGCGAACCTGCAATTTGCCAACCTGCGGGAGGCAAATTTGACCGGGGCTGATTTGAGGTGGGCGAATTTTTACGGCGTCCGACTCAGCGGCGCGAAATTATTCGGGACAAAATTGACGGATATTAACCTGCAAAATGCTTACTTAAATGGCGTCAATTTGAGCCGCCTCGATCTCAACGGCGTGAACCTGAGCGAGGCGAGAATGTGCGGTTCCAATTTGAGCGGAACTCAACTCAATTATGCCAATCTCAGCCGCGCCCAACTGCGGGGCGTCTGTTTGCAGGGGGCGGACTTGACGGCGGCAAATTTGGAGGGGGCCTGTTTGACCTGGGCCAATCTCAATAGCGCGAAATTGTCCCGCACCAACTTTCAGGATGCCGACCTTCAGAATGCCACACTGGCGGGCGCGCAGGTCGAGGAAACGGATTTTTGTCGCGCCACTTTGCCCGATTCTTTCCGGCTCTATCTGGATTTAGAAAAGATTTGTTCTTGTACGCCCTATCATCCCGAAAATTCCGAAATGTCGCGATCGCAGTTTTACAATCGCATCGAAAAAATGCTATAAAAAAACATCTTATTTGCCAATTCATTCGTCAATCATGTCGTGAAATTTTGCTGCTAAAACTGTGCATTAAAAAGGCAATTGTGGGTGACGGCGCGAATGAAAAGTTGTCGGTTTTTCCGAAAAATTACTGTCGCGCCTAACCCACCCTACCGGACCGACTATTCAAAACGTAGCACAGGCATCTTGACGTAGCACAGGCATCTTGACGTAGCACAGGCATCTTGACGTAGCACAGGCATCTTGACGTAGCACAGGCATCTTGCCTGTGGATTCAGATCGAATCGCCTCATTTAAGATGAAACAGTCCAGTCGGGTGGATTAGCGCCAGCGTAACCCACCGCCCAAAGACCGATATTTGATGATAATCTAGTCGGGTGGGTTAGCGCCAGCGTAACCCACCGCCCAAAGACCGATATTTGATGATAGCTGAAAGCAAAATTTAAGTTAAATATGGCAGACAATTACGGTATCGTATTAGTAACGGCAGGTTCCAAGGCCGAAGCAGAGGCGATCGCCAAAGGTTTGGTGGAAGCCAAACTCGCAGCCTGCGTGGGTCTGACCCCCATCCATTCCGTCTACACCTGGAAGGGCGAAGTGTGTTCGGAAGACGAATGGCAATTAATTATCAAAACCGATCTGAGTATATTTCAAGCCTTAGAAACGAAAATTTGCCAACTCCACTCCTACGAAGTCCCCGAAATTTTAGCCGTGCCCATCGCCGCCGGTTCCCCCGCCTATTTGCAGTGGATATCGGAACAGGTACAGCCTTAATTTGAATTCGTTTTCTCGCCCTCTCCCCCAACCCCTCTCCCAATTCTGGGCGAGGGGGGCAAGAGTTCCCCCCAAAATTGGGGGGTTAGGGGGGCTTCCGGCACTTCTCGCCCTCTCCCCCAACCCCTCTCCCAATTCTGGGCGAGGGGGGCAAGAGTTCCCC
>NZ_JAYFER010000564.1:0-206 GCF_055795065.1 Lyngbya sp. CCY1209 | reverse complement strand
CCTGCTGCCCTGTTGGGGAACGACACCGACCCGGAAAACGACACCCTCAGCATCGAAAGCGTCAGCAACCCCAGCAACGGCACAGTAGAACTCGACGCCGACGGCAACGTTATCTTTACCCCCGAGTCCGGCTTCACCGGAGACGCCACCTTCGAGTACACCATTAACGACGGCAACGGCGGCACCGATACTGCCACAGTAACGGT
>NZ_JAYFER010000563.1:0-13725 GCF_055795065.1 Lyngbya sp. CCY1209 | reverse complement strand
AATCGTTGGCGGGCAACCGGGGACGGTTGCCACCACGGGTTTTTTCCATTTTCACAGAGTCAGGCGAGTTGAAAAGTTAAAAGTGAATCGTTGGCGGGCAACCGGGGACGGTTGCCACCACGGGTTTTTTGATCCGATTTTTCCCAACGCCCCACCGAACACACCCTTATTGATGAATTATCAAATTATTCACACCACGACTTACACCTATACCCGATCGGTCGAGTTGACGCCGCATATTGTCCGGCTGCGGCCGCGATCGGATGCGTTTCAAACCTTGCGGGAGTTCGCGATCGCGGTGGAACCCGAACCCAAGGGAATTTCGGAAATTGTCGATCTCAACGGCAACGATATTATCAAACTTTGGTTTTCGGGGACGACGACGGAGTTGAAGGTTAAAGTCAGTTCGGAGGTGGAAACCCACTGCACGAATCCGTTTAATTATCTCCTCGAACCTTGGGCGCTGCACCTGCCGATCGCGGACTATCCGGCGCCGATGTTGGCACATTTGCAACCCTACATGAAGGGCTGCACCGATCCGGCGGTGGTGCAACTCGCCCAGGAACTTTGGCACTCCTGCGGCGGGGGGGTACTGTCTTTTTTGAGCGCCCTGAACCGGCGCATTTACCGCACCTGCCAGCACATGATCCGGGAAACGGGGGCGGCTCTGCCGCCGGGGATAACCTGGCGGCAGCAGGCGGGTTCCTGTCGAGATCTGACGGTTTTGTTTGTGGAAGCCTGTCGGGCGGTGGGTTTGGCGGCTCGGTTCGTCAGTGGCTATCAGGAGGGGGATCTGACGCGCAACGATCGCCACCTCCACGCTTGGGCGGAAGTTTATCTCCCCGGTGCCGGGTGGCGGGGGTACGACCCGACCCAGGATCTGGCGGTGGGCGATCGCCACGTCGCCCTCGTCGCCTGTGCTCAACCCAAATACGCCAGCCCGATTTCGGGCAGTTTTCGGGGTTCGGGGGCGTCTTCCCAAATGGAATATGAATTACTCATCGACAAATTGGATTGAGGCTATTTTAATTCGCAATATCCCAACAGGATTTCCCCGGCTTCTTTCAAGTCCCGCCCGAAGCTCAAAAACCCGTCTTCGTGTCCCCCCATCACCAACAGTTTGACATGGGCCAGGTTTTCTTCTTCAAATAAACGAAACATTTCCCGCGCCATCTGGGGCGTGCCGTAGGGGACTTCCGGGCGGGTGGTGGGGACTTGAAACATCAAATCTTTCCAAAATTGCGGGTGGTGGACGTGGGCGATCGCATTAATTTCCGGTTGATGCTGATAGATTGCCGCGTGGGTCAACGCCTCGGAAGAAGCCCGCACCGGACCCCGACAGGTGATCCAATTTTCCCGCCAGTTAAACTCCGTGACGGTGGTGTAATGTTCGGGTTGCAAATGGGGCAAATGTCCGGTCTGGGTTCCGGTGATGATAAATTGTTCGGAATTGCCGATCCGGACGCTGATGTTGCCGAACCCGATGCCGTCGTCGTAGGTCCCGATCAACCCCAGAGAATGGAGGCGATCGCGCCACCTCATCAAGTCCGGCAACCATTCCCCCTCGGGGGGTTCGGCTTCCGTCCAATTACAGGAATATTTGATAACGCCTTCGTCCATCATAGAAAATCAAGGGAATAAAAATATCAAAATTCCCCCTTAAAAAGGGGGATTGATGGGGACGATACGGACTTACATCGCCCGTTCCGTCAACTTCGTCAAAACGTGGTTCGATCGCTCCACGAAATCTTTCATACCCTCGGCATCAAAGCCCTTTTGAGCCATCAACGCCAAGTCATAAACGTGGTGGCAGATCATTTTTGCCAACTCCTCGGAGGGAGACTCGCCGCCCTCTTGGATAATCGTCCCCTGATTCAAACTCGCCAGATTTTGGATCAGCGGGTGGGCGGTATTCACCAACAAAATATGATCCTCGGGGAAGTCGGCTTTTTGCTGTTGTAAAAGGGCCGTCATATCCTGCAACCGCCGCATCGCCTCCGGCAGCAGAACCATCGCCGGGGGGGTATCCTCCGACTTGAGCGATTCGGTGCGGATATTCAGGCGGGGTTTGTTGAGGGACTTCTCGAACAACTCCTTGATCTGTTCGCTGCGGGTTTTGTTGGTTTTGGGATCGACGATTTCCGATTCTTTATCTTTTTCGATCAGGGTGTCGTCGAGTTCGGAGTCTACCCGAGAGAATTTGACATCGGAGTGTTCCCGCTCCAGGAAACTGATAAAGTGGGTGTCGATAAAGGAGTCGAGGAATAACACTTCCAAACCCTGGCTCTTGTGGAGTTCCACATAGGTGGCTTGGGAAGCCTCCTCGGTGCAGTAAAAGACCCGATTTTCGTGGCGGGATTGGTTCCGCTCCAGGTACTCGCTGAGGGTGGTGTAGTAGCGCCCCTGTTCGTCGGTGCTGGCGGATTTTTCACGGTCCGATTTCACCTCTTCCCAGGCGTCTCCCTCCTCGGTTTGCACCTGGACTTCGGCGGTTTTTGCCTCCCCTTCCTCGGCGGGAGGTTGGTAGGTGCTGCGGAAGATCAGGATATCTTCGACTTGCTTTTTAAATTTGTCGTCGTTGAGGGAACCGAACTTGACAAACGTGCCGACATCCTGCCAGCAGCGGATGTATTCTTGGCGATCGTCCCGGTAGAGTTCTTTGAGGCGATCGGCGACTTTTTTGGCGATGTAGTCGGCGATTTTGCGGACGGTGCGGTTGCTTTGCAGGGCGCTGCGGGAGATGTTGAGGGGGATGTCGGTGCTGTCGATCACGCCCCGCAACGGCATCAGGAATTTGGGGATGACTTCCTCGCAGTGGTCGCTGACAAATACCTGGTTGCAGAATAGTTTGATATTGCCCTGGGTGACATCCACATCGGGTCTGAGTTTGGGGAAGTAGAGGATGCCGTTGACGATGAAGGGATAGTCGGTGTTGAGGTGCACCCACAGCAGGGGATCTTCCTGGAAGGGGTAGAGGTAGCGGTAAAGATCCAGGTAGTCGTCTTTGCTGAGGTTGTTGGGGGATTCGCGCCAGGGGGCTTTCTGGCGGTTGATGACTTCGCCGTCCATTTTGATGGGGACGGGCATGAAGTCGCAGTAGGTTTTGATCAGTTGCTTGATGCGGCTGGGTTCGAGGTACTCCTGTTCGTCGTCCATCAGGGTGAGGGTGACGGTGGTGCCGCGTTCGGTGCGGGCGGAGTCTTCGAGTTGGAATTCGGGGGAACCGTCGCAGGTCCAGTGGACGGCTTGGGCGCCCTCTTGGTAGGAGAGGGTGTCGATTTCCACCTGTTTGGCGACCATGAAGGAGGAGTAGAACCCGAGCCCGAAGTGGCCGATGATGGATTCTCCTTCGTTGGCCTGGTATTTTTGGATGAATTCTTCGGCGCTGGAGAAGGCGACTTGGTTGATGTATTTTTTGATTTCGTCGGGGGTGAGCCCGATGCCGTTGTCGCTGACGGAGAGGGTTTTGGCGTCTTTATCGATCGCGATCGCGATTTCGGGTGAGCCGATGTCCCCGGAGTATTCCCCCCGGCGGGCGACCATCTTCAGCTTGGCGATCGCATCGACGGCGTTGGAGACGAGTTCCCGCAGGAATACCTCGTGGTCGGTGTAGAGGGATTTTTTGATGATCGGGAAGATGTTCTCGGTGTGGATCGTGATCTGTCCCTTTTCGAGTACGGTCATGGGCGCTATGTCTCACATCTTATGGTTGTCATCTCTTGATTTTGGGCGATCGGCGGGGCATAATGGTAATGGATCACCCCACCGGATGATTCGGATTTCCGTAATTGGTTGGCTACGAGCATCCCAGAAACCTTGAGACGTCATGGCTACTTTTGCCGTTCATTCAATCAAAAATAAACTCAAAAATCTGTCGCGAATTCTCACTATCAGCACGAAGTCAGACTCGGACATGAAAAACTCTCATTTGAAGAGGCGATCGCTTCTGAGGAGAAACGGTTGGGAGGAGAAGTTGAACGTATCTTAAAGGATGAAAACTATAACAGTTTCAATCATCAAAACTATTCTTACTTGTCCCGTGGAATCTACAGGAATCGAATTCATAATTTTTGACTCGAATTAAATGAGAAATTGACTAGACTTACCAATTGAGTTCTTCAAGATTTACGACCGATAGTTTATCCATAATGTATGCCTGTTGTTCTTCATTAAAAATTTTAAAAAACTTATTAGAAGGGCGGTAATTTATTCCGTCACAATTGACCGATCTTCCTTCCCGATCAAGGCTAACATAGTGAGCCATTTCGGCATAATTTTCAATCATATTGACATCGAATTCGACGTTTAAGAAATTGCAAATTTTGCGAAGGACTGTCTCGGCTTGACTGACCAAGTTTTCATACCGAACAATTAAATGATTGGGCTGATTTTGGTATTTTTGAGTAGCTCGAATAGCGGACAGCCAGTTATCAATACAGGTGTCAATATCTCGGACTCCCCCCCAAGGTTTTGGATATTGATGAGTCACTTCATAGAGAGAGGCGACTACATCCGTCCCATTTCTAATCAAATGGATGAAGCTGGCACTCGGTAAAAATTTTTCAATCGACTCGATTCGGTAAATATGGTCGGGAGTTTTTTCTAAAATTATAGATTTGTTTTGTTCGGCAGCTAGTTCTCTTAAAATTTTGATAAACTGGTGAGTACAGTGGCTCATCAAAGGTACTTTAGGGATACGACGAATCAAATCGGGACGACCGAGTTCATCTCCAAAAAAAACTGCCAGCCTCGAATTCAATTGACGAGATGCTAAATTGAAAGCATATCGGCGTCGTTCGTATGGAGAAGGGAGCAAAACGTGAAAAAATTTGGTTTCCGGAAAGGATGCGATTTGAGGGTGGGTAGCCAGCAGACTTTGGAGCAGCGTCGTACCCGAGCGAGAGCATCCAACCAAGAAAAACAGTGGGGCGGATTGTGTTATCATTATTTGATTCCTTACTGATTACTTGCATTCCCTGGCTGGGAGCTAGAGCCAATGACTTCAGTATCTGTAATTATTCCCGTTTATAACGGCGAGCGGACAGTTCGAGAAACTATCGAATCAATCTTATGTCAAAGTCTCTCGGATTTTGAACTGATCGCGATCGATGACGGATCGACGGATCGTACTGTAGAAATTATATCACAGATTAAAGATCCTCGTCTGAGAGTTAAGTCCTATCCAAATGCGGGTTTGGCAGCCAGTCGCAATCGAGGAATTCGAGAAGCCAAGGGAGAATATATTTCCTTTATCGATGCGGATGACCTCTGGACTCCAGATAAGTTAGAATCCCAGTATCAAGCATTGCGAGAACATCCCGAAGCTGCCCTCGCTTACAGTTGGACGAATTGCATTGATGAATCCGGCAAATTTCTCCGTCCTGGAGGTCATAAAACCGTCAATGGAAATGTTTATTCTCACATTCTCGTCAATAACTTTATCGAGAGTGGTTCTAATGTTTTAATTCGCCGAAATGTGTTGGAAGAAGTCGGTTTATTTGATGAGTCCCTGCGGGCTGCCGAAGACCGAGATCTGTGGATTCGGCTGGCGGCTCGCTATCCCTTCGTTGCAGTACCCAAAGCTCAAATTTTATATCGCATTTCCCCAACCTCCATGTCCGCCAATATCATTCGGCAGGCAAAAGAATCGACCGGAGTCATTCACAGAGCTTACAGTCAAGCCCCCTCCTCCCTACAATATCTCAAAAAACACAGCCTTGCTAATATTTACAAATATCTGACCGTCAAAGCTCTCGAGGGGGAACCCGATCGCAGACGGGCGATATTTGCCGTCCAACTTTTCTACCAAGCCATTGTCAACGATCCTTCACTCCTACAACATCGAGTCACAGTTCGTGCCTTACTCAAAATCCTCGCGATCGCTATTTTGCCTCAATCCCAAGCCCGGATTCTTCTTGCCAGATACGGAAAAATCGATAATATTGGAGCCTTGATGATGCTGATCCGCACCGATCCGGAATAAACTGAATCTATACCCCTTTAAAGTGAACTCACTCTGTATGCCAAAAATATCTGTTATCATCCCGGTTTACAACGGTGAAATAACCATTCGAGAAACTATCGAATCGGTCTTAAATCAAACTTTCACGGACTTCGAGTTGATTGTCATAAACGATGGTTCTACCGATTCAACCTTAGACGCGATCGCCCAAATCTCAGACCCCAGATTGCAAACATTTTCTTATCCGAACGCCGGAGCCAATGTGAGTCGGAATCGAGGTCTGGCAAAATCTTCCGGCCCATATATTTCTTTTATCGATGCGGACGACCTCTGGACTACTGATAAATTAGAATCCCAATATCAAGCCCTGCAAGAGAACCCCGACGCGGGTCTCGCCTACAGTTGGACGGACTGCATCGACGAGTCGAGCCAATTTCTTCGCCCCGACAGTCGTGCGACTTTTTCTGGAGATGTTCTCGCTCCCATGCTGCTGGCTTATTTCCTGTCTAACGGTTCTAATCCTCTCATTAGACGGGAAGTTTTTCTGGAATTGGGAGGTTTTGATGAAACTCTCACTTTCGCCCAAGATTGGGAAATGTATCTCCGAGTTGCCCGCCATTATCCCTTCGCTGTCGTTCCCAAACCCCAAGTCCTCTACCGTCAATCTGCCAGTACGATGTCTATGAATGTTGTAAAGAAAGAAGTTGCTGTCATCCAGGTCATCAATCGTGCTTTTGACCGAGTTCCCGAAACTTTACAATATCTCAAACCTCGAAGTTTGGGGAACTTTTACAAATATCTGACTGTCAAAGCTCTGGAAGGAACCTCTACTCGACAGCGGGGAATTTCCGGTTTTCGATTCTACTTGAATGCCCTACGAAACGATCGCAATTTACTGACGGCCCCCGTCACCCTAAAAGTTCTCTATAAAGCGGCTGTTATCAGTTTATTCTCACCCCCCATCGCCCAAAATATTCTCGCCAAAACACCAAAACTTTCCAATACCAGCACCTTGCTCGGGTATATTAATCTCGATACCTCACGATCGCCGTAACTTCAACAATACCGATTCCGCATAAGTTGACGGTAAAATCGCCATGACTCCGCTTTTGATCGCCATTGTCACAATAAATTTGAACTGCGATCGCGACTCCGGTTCGCAGCGGATATAATCCCACAATAATCCGAAGGCTTGTCGCCCTTTTTGGCGTGTGGGTTTACCCTCAAAACTCTTACACAACAGATATTTGTATATATTGGC
Source organism: Lyngbya sp. CCY1209 (assembly GCF_055795065.1). Taxonomy (NCBI): domain Bacteria; kingdom Bacillati; phylum Cyanobacteriota; class Cyanophyceae; order Oscillatoriales; family Microcoleaceae; genus Lyngbya; species Lyngbya sp. CCY1209. The sequence goes on along the minus strand of NZ_JAYFER010000563.1, from coordinate 6,502 downwards.
TTGACTGGCTTTTTTTAAATGCTGTAAAGAAGCCGGAGATCGAGCAAATGCTCGCTCGGTGACTTCCAGACATTCTCGTTTGTGGGATTCAATTTGAGCTGACATAGCCGAACTCGAAATTCGGTGAAAAACCTGACTCTCCGGGACGGCAACAAATGGATATCGAACCGCCAACCGCAACCACAAATCCCACTCCCCCGAAGAATTGATACTGGGGTCAAATCCCCCCACTTCATCCAACGCGACTTTGCGAATTAATGGGTTGGATGCCGTATCTAAAAAATTATCCACCAGCAATTTCGAGTAAACGTTTCCCGTCCAAGATAAATGCCGTCCCCTCGCGATGAGGTTCCCGGAATCATCGCAGTGGTCCGTCCAACTGTACGCCAGAGCGGCATCCGGATGCTCTTGTAAGGCTCGCAACTGAGATTCCAATTTCTCTGAAGTCCAGAGATCGTCATGGTCTAAAAAGGCGATAAACTCCCCTTTCGCTTGCTCCCATCCCCGATTCCGACTCGTCGAAACCCCGGCGTTCGGATAGGGTAAAATTTGAATCCGAGGATCATTAATTTGAGAGATAATTTCGACCGTTTTATCTTGAGAACCGTCGTCAATCACAATCAGTTCCCAATCAGTATTGGTTTGATTTAAAACTGATTGAATGGTCGATTGAATGCTTTTTTCAGAATTATAAGTTGGAATCACTACCGATATAGATACCATATTTTTTTGAGAATTATAATCAAACTTAAGCTCGTTGTTTCGGCTGTCATTTTTGAAATGAAATTTTATTGATGTAATAATAGATAGGGCTAATGGCACTCGCCCAGAAAAAATTGAGTTCGCAAGCATTTACCAAGTCGGATTGGACTTGTTTTTTATATTTTGCAAAATGTAAAATTACTCTTTTCAACCCCCCAAACATTACCCGGAAAAACAAGAGAAATTTTTGTCCCCAAGTTTTCGCCAAAATTACCCGACAGCCAAACGTATACAAACCGTAGCGGTAAGCCAGAGAAAGCAAATAGCTTTTTTCCAATCTTTCTGGAGGAATTAAATGATTTAAGTGCATGGCAGGATTGTACCAAATTTCCCAGCCGTTTTGATAGAGATAAAGGGAGAGTTCGTAATCATTATCTCCTCTACTTACAGCCGCGATACATTCGGGATTTGAACTCTCTAACAACGCTTTTCTGCGAAGGACTAACCCGGCACCGGATGGAAGTTGTAACAACTCCGGATTGAACTGAAATGCTTGTTCGCCACTTTCCCGTATTGCCAATACAAGATGTTCAATTCTTTTGAAATTTTCGGGGGGTTCTGTTTGATATAACGCATGAATTTGCCCCCCATAAATGCCGGCTTTTGGATATTGATTCCCGAACAAATAAGCCTGTAAAACCCAATCCGAATTGGGCAAATTATCGTCATCCAAAAATGCGACGAACTGACCTTCGGTTTCTTCAATTCCCCTGGTGCGGGCAAATGTGAGTCCCTGTCGCCGTTCAAAAACGTATTTTAAAGGGACTTGTAGGTTCCAGGTTGATTGCAATTCTCGAACGACTTTTGCCGTCTCGTCACTGCTATTATTATCGACGACCAGAATTTCCCACTGTATTTCCTCCGTCCCCGTTTGCGATCGCAATTTTTCCAGCACTCCGGGCAATCGTTTGGCACCATTGTAGATTGGAATCACGACTGAAAAATCCATCATTTATTACCCCTCGTTTTGATTGTTTTACGAACATTTGAATAAATAAAAGCGACCGATACAACGACTTCTGAAATCTTTTTAAATTGGCATCATCACATCCGGGGCGACCTCGCCCGCTCAAGTTGTTTGATGGGGTTTTAGCATAAAGTAAAATGGACTAAAAAATCTGCCGATCAAAAATTGCATTTCACTGGCTGCAACAATTTCCGTATATACGGCAAGCTTATATTTAAATAGATGTATGATAATTTTTCGGATATCGTTCAGCAAGTAAGCGAGGGCAATCGGGGGCCGTTGCCATTGAGGAAATTTTAACATTCGGATGGCGTGGCTACTCAACCCGACTCCAAAACACAATTTCATCAAGTAGTCTTTTTCTAAGCGGTGCTGGGGAATTAAATGATCGATCGCCATGTCCGGGTTGTACCAAATTTCCCAGCCGGCTTTTTGAATATATCGCAGTACCTCCAAATCTTCACTGGCCAGCATTTGACCCCCAACTCGACCTGTGAGGATCATCTGTGAGGGGACATTTTCTAACCAAGTTCGTCTGCGAACGACCAAGCCGGCTGATGGCGGTAACATTTTTATTTTGGGTTCATATAAATGGGGACGTGAACCTCGCTCTGTAATTGCTAAAAATGCCTTGATTCGCTCGAAATTCGGTGGCGGTTCGGCTTCAAAAATGCCGTGAATTTGACTGCCGTAGGCTCCCGCTTGCGGATATTCTCGGGAAAATTTGACGGCTTCCGATACCCAATCCCATTGGGGTACGTTGTCATCGTCCAAAAAGCCGATCAACTCGGCTTGGGACTCCTGTACGGCCCTTTTTCGCGCAAAAGCCGCCCCTTGTTGCGTTTCCAAACAGTACCGCAACGGAACATCGGACAACCAATTCTGCTGATACTGTCTGACAACTTCTGCCGTCCCGTCGGAACTATTATTATCCACCACCAAAACTTCCCAGACGATCGCATCTGTTCCCGTTTGCGATCGCAGCTTTTCCAACACCTCCGGCAAACGCTTTTCGCCGTTATAGGTGGGAATCGCCACCGTCAAATCCAGCATCACTCGCCTCCGATTTTTAGGATGACCTGGCCTTCGAGGGTTCAACTGTCGTCACTCTTTCCAGTCGTCGCGACGGGTTCGGCCGTCACTTCAACCGGGTCGGATTGCACCTCAGATTCGATCGCCGGAGAACTAAAAATGAGTTCCCCATCGCCCAAATCCACACCGATCGTATCCCCGGACACGAACTTCTGTTCCAAAATCAGGTTCGCGATCGGATTTTCCAGTTCCCGCTGAATAGCCCGCTTCAGGGGTCGGGCGCCATACACCGGATCGTAACCCACATCCGCCACATAATCCAACGCCTTCGGCGACAACTCCAAACCAATTTTTTGTTCGGCCAGGAGCCGCTGCACCCGCCGCATCTGGATCGCGACGATATCCCGCAACTGGGCCTTGCTCAGGGTGTGGAACAGGATCATCTCGTCCACCCGGTTAAGAAACTCGGGTCGGAAGTGCGATCGCAGCGCCTGCATCACCCGGTCGTACATCTCATCGTAGCGGGAATCATCCCCCGCCACATCCAATATATACTCCCCGCCGATGTTGCTCGTCATCACGATCACCGTGTTGCGGAAATCCACCACCCGTCCCTGGCTGTCGGTGATGCGGCCATCATCCAACACCTGCAACAGGATGTTGAACACGTCGGGGTGAGCCTTTTCCACCTCGTCGAACAAAATCACCGAATAGGGGTGGCGTCGCACCGCCTCGGACAACTGCCCCCCCTCATCGTAGCCCACATATCCCGGAGGCGCCCCCACCAGACGGGAGACGGCGTGTTTCTGCATATATTCCGACATATCGATGCGGATCATCGCCTCTTCGCTGTCGAACAGGAATTCTGCCAGGGCCCGGGCCAGCTCGGTTTTTCCCACCCCCGTCGGCCCCATGAACAGGAAGGAGCCGATGGGGCGTCCGGGGTCCTTCATCCCCGCCCGGGCCCGGCGGATCGCCGCAGCTACCGCCGCCACGCCTTCCTCCTGGCCGATGACCCGCTGGTGCAGGTGGCTCTCCAACTGCAACAATTTTTGTCGCTCTGACTGCAACAGGCGGTTGACGGGGATTCCCGTCCACTTGGCGACGATCGCGGCAATATCCGCCTCCGTCACCTGTTCCCGCAGCAGGGAAGACCCCTGGGCCTGCAATTTCAACAATTCCGCCTCCCGGGCCTCGCGATCGCGGTGTAACGTCTCCAGTTGCCCGTATTTCAACTGAGCGGCTTTATTAAGGTCGTAGGCCCGCTCCGCCTGCTCGATGAGCACCCGCAGTTTCTCTTCCTCTTCCTTGAGGCGGTTGATCTCGTCGAGGAGTTCCTTTTCCCCCTTCCACTGGGAGGACAGGTGTTCCTGCTTGGCTTTGAGGGCCTCGATTTCTTCCCGGATGCGATCGAGGCGGACGCCCAAGCCGACGTCTGCAGTGCCCCGGCCCGCCCCGTCTCGGGTGGCGGCGTTCCCCTGGCTTTCCCCCTCCACGGAGAGTTTTTCCATCTCCAACTGCATCAGGCGGCGCTCGATCTGCTCCAACTCCACCGGCTTGGAGGTGATCTCCATTTTCAACTGGGCCGCGGCCTCGTCCACCAGGTCGATCGCCTTGTCGGGGAGGAAGCGATCGCTGATATACCGGGCCGACAGCATCGCCGCGGCCACCAGGGCGGAATCGGTGATTTTCACCCCGTGGTGGCGCTCGTAGCGGTCTTTGAGCCCCCGCAGGATCGACACCGTATCTTCCGGACTGGGCTGATCGACGTAAATCTGTTGGAACCGCCGCTCCAGGGCCGGGTCTTTTTCGATGTGCTTGCGATATTCGTCCACGGTGGAGGCGCCGATGCAGCGCAGTTCGCCCCGGGCCAGCATGGGTTTGAGGAGGTTGCCGGCGTCCATCCCCGAGCCGCTGCCCCCCGATCCGGCGCCGACGACGGTATGCAATTCGTCGATAAATAGGACGATCTGACCCTCGGAGTGGGTGACTTCCCGGAGTACCGATCGCAGCCGTTCTTCAAATTCGCCCCGCAGCTTGGCCCCGGCGATCAGGCTGCCCATGTCCAGGGAAATCAACTGGCGGTTTTTCAGGGATTCGGGTACGTCCCCGTTGACGATGCGCTGGGCCAACCCTTCCGCGATCGCCGTTTTCCCCACCCCCGGCTCCCCGATGAGCACCGGGTTATTTTTCGTCCGCCGGGACAGGCAACTGACGACCCGGCGAATTTCCTCGTCCCGGCCGATCACGGGGTCCAGTTTCCCGGCTTTCGCCAATTCCGTCAGATCCCGGCCGTAGCGGCCGAGGGCGTCGTAGCTATTTTCGGGGGTCTGATTTTCCACTTTGGCATTGCCCCGCAAATTTTTGATCGCCGCCTCCAATTTTTGGCGGACCGGAGCCTGGGAGCCGTTGCCGGGGCGATCGAACCCGGGGCGCCCGGGCCGTCTGGATTGCTGGCCCCCGCCGCCCAAAATTCGCCGTCCGACGCGGGTATCTTCCCCGATGGCGATGACCATGTGTTCGACGGAGATGTAGCCGTCCTGCCAAGCGGCTCGGGTCTCTTCGGCCACGTCCAGCATCATTTCCAGATCCCGCCCCAGGTAGAGGTGTTCGATGGTTCCGACCCGAGGTTGGCGTTTGGTGAAGGCTTCCAATTGCTGGAGCACCTGTTCGGGGTCGAAGCCGGCCCGCCCCAAAATGTTGCTGGCGAGTCCGTTTTGCTCCAACAGGGCGATCGCGACGTGCTCGACTTCTAAATGCTGGTTCTGGAAGCGGCGGGCCACATCTTGGGACTTGACGATCGCTTCCCAGGCCTGATCAGTAAATTTGCTCGGGTCAGTCGGTTGCATTGCTTACAGTGTTTGGGGATCGAAATTCAATCGGTTCTCGTGTCAATCTTTCGGGACTTAATTTTCGCGGTCAACCCCGGAGGGGCATTGAAAAGCGGGAGCCGGGGAATTGATAATTGTCAATGATCAATTGTCAATTATCAATTCCCCAGTTGGCTCTTAGCTGGACTGGCCGGCGGCGACCGGAGTTTCTTTCTGTTCGCTGCTGCCCTGGGTTCCCAGTTGAATCAGTTCGATTTTATACCCATCCGGGTCTTGTACGAAAGCGATCACGGTCGTTCCGTGTTTCATCGGGCCGGGTTCACGGGTAATTGTACCCCCCGCCGCCCGGATTTGCTCGCAGGTGCCGTAAATATCATCCACACCGATGGCGATATGGCCGTAGCCGTCCCCGAGGTCATAGCGATCGACGCCCCAGTTGTAGGTCAGTTCGATAACGGTATGATCCGCCTCGTCCCCGTAGCCCACGAACGCCAGGGTAAACTTTCCGCCGGGATAATCTTTCTGGCGCAGCAGTTTCATCCCCAGGATATCACAGTAAAATTTCAGCGACTCGTCCAAGTTGCCGACCCGCAGCATCGTATGTAGAAGTCTCATGGGATGGGTTCTCCTCCTTTCAGTATTACGCCTCACCTGTTATTGTAGGGAAATCTCCCCAGTTTGTCTTTCCGAGTCCGGCGGTATGGCGCTGCGCGCCGGTAATGGGTAATAGGGAATAGGGAATAAGAGGCTCGAATCACCCGGTTTGTCTTTCTGACTCCGGCGGTATCAGAAAAAAGATGCGAGAAACAAGATGTGAGAAACCGGGTTTCTACCGGCATCTTTACGCCCCCCACCCGAAATGTTCAGAGAAACCCGGTTTCTATCCCTCTCAATTATCCGCGATCGCACC
>NZ_JAYFER010000562.1:0-205 GCF_055795065.1 Lyngbya sp. CCY1209 | reverse complement strand
TCAAAGTCCCCCTTACAAAGGGGGATTTAGGGGGATACGATCGCTTCTCAAACCCACCGACCTCTCAAAGTCCCCCTTACAAAGGGGGATTTAGGGGGATGCGATCGCTCCTCAAACCCACCGACTTCTCAAAGTCCCCCTTACAAAGGGGGATTTAGGGGGATACGATCGCTTCTCAAACCCACCGACCTCTCAAAGTCCCCCT
>NZ_JAYFER010000561.1:0-10538 GCF_055795065.1 Lyngbya sp. CCY1209 | reverse complement strand
ATTTCCTTCGTTGTTGCGCTTTAGCGCTAAAGCGCAACAACGAACCGAGTTTTCTATTGCCTCATTTTAGATAAAACAGTCCACTACTGGACCGACACGGCTAAAAATGTGCTTTCCTGTAGGGTGGGTTAGGCGGCTGAAACCCGATCTGTGACGGCAATCTAGAAATCCGCCGTAACCCACCATTTAAGGTGTGTCGGTCCACTACAATGCACAGAAACCCATTGTTATCGTTGATGTTGTTCGTTCATTAAAATGGAATTTCAAATCAAACCTCACTACCACATCGAAATCTGTCCCCCCAAACAGGTTTATCTCCTGGGCGAACAAGAAAACCACGCCCTCACCGGACAGCTTTACTGTCAGATTATTCCCTTCTTGGACGGGCAGTACAGCCGCGACCAAATTGTAGAAAAACTCGATGGCGAAGTCCCCGCCGACTACATCGACTTCGTACTCAACCGCCTCAACCAAACCGGCTACCTCACCGAAGCCGCCCCGGAACTGGCGCCGGAAGTCGCCGCCTTCTGGAGCGAACTGGGCATCGCCCCCGCAGTCGCCGCCAAAGCCCTGCAACAGCCCGTCCACCTCAAAACCGTCGGAAACCGCATCAGCGAGGGCATGGTTGACATCCTGGGTACGGCTCTGCGCGATTTGGGCATCCCCCTCCACCCCTCCGACACCGACGCCGCCCTCACCGTCGTCCTCACCGACGACTACCTGCACCCCGACCTGGCCCCCCTCAACCGCCATCAGGTACAAACCGGCCAACCCTGGATTTTAGTCAAACCCCTGGGCAGCGTCCTCTGGCTCGGCCCGGTCTTCAAACCGGGAGAAACGGGCTGCTGGCACTGCCTCGCCCAACGTTTGGAAGGCAACCGGGAAGTGGAAGCCTCGGTGCAGCGCGAAAAATACGCCGCCGCCCAAACCAACGGCAACATCCCTCACACGGTCAATAGTTACCTCCCCACAGCCCGCGCCGCCTTGCCTTCGACGTTGCACACGGCCCTTCAGTTTGCGGCGACGGAAATCGCCAAATCCCTCGTTATCGCCCAGTCCCCCACGCCTTCCCCCACCCTGGAGGGCAAGTTAATCACCTTCAACCAGCGCACCCTGGAGTTCAAAACCCACAGCCTCATCCGCCGCCCCCAATGCCCCACCTGCGGCGACCCGGAAATCCTCCAGCGTCGAGGGTTTGAGCCTGTGGTTCTCGAATCTCGCCAGAAACACTTCACCCGCGATGGCGGCCACCGCGCCGTCACCCCCCAACAAACCATCGAGAAACACGAGCATCTGATCAGTCCGATTACGGGGGTTGTCACCGAACTGGTGCGGATCACAGACCCCAGTAATCCACTGGTGCATACCTACCGGGCAGGCCATGCCTTTGGGGATGCAACTTCCCTGCGGGGGCTACGCAGCAACCTGAAACATAAGAGTTCCGGCAAAGGCAAAACCGACAGTCAATCCCGCGCCAGTGGTTTTTGTGAAGCGGTGGAGCGTTATTCGGGGATTTATCAGGGGGATGAACCCCGTAAAGCTGCAACATTCAACGAGCTGGGGGAACTGGCGATTAACCCGGAAGATTGTCTCTGCATCAGCGAGACTCAGTATGAAAACCGCAAAGCGATCAATGAAAACCGCCAAGCGGCTCATGATTGGATTCCGACCCGGTTTGACCCTGACCAAACCATTGACTGGACTCCGGTATGGTCACTGACCGAGCAGCAGCACAAATACCTTCCCACTTCGTTCTGTTATTACAACTACCCGATGCCGAAGGGTCAACGCTTTTGCAAAGCGGACTCTAACGGCAATGCGGCGGGGAATACCTTAGAAGAAGCGATTTTGCAGGGTTTCATGGAACTGGTGGAACGGGACAGCGTGGCGCTGTGGTGGTACAACCGCTTGCGTCGTCCGGCGGTAGATTTGGCCAGTTTTGACGAGTCTTATTTTACCGACCTACAACAGTTTTATGCCGAACATGACCGGGAACTGTGGGCGTTGGACTTGACCGCCGATTTGGGGATTCCCGCCTTTGCCGGGGTGTCGCGGCGCAAGGTGGGCAATTCGGAACGGTTGATTCTCGGTTTTGGGGCGCACTTAGACCCCACCATCGCCCTTCTCCGCGCCCTGACGGAGGTGAATCAGTTGGGACTGGAACTGGACAAGGTGCCGGACGACCAACTCGACGGCGACGCCAAACTCTGGCTCTTGGAAGCGACGTTAGAGAATCAGCCCTATTTGGCGCCCGATACCTCCCAACCGTTGAAAACCGTGGGGGACTATCCGAAACGCTGGGGGAATGACATCCGGGAGGATGTGATGACCTGCGTGGAGATTGTCAAGCAGGCGGGGTTGGAAACGTTGGTGCTGGACCAAACCCGCCCGGACATCGGCTTGAATGTGGTCAAGGTGATTGTGCCGGGGATGCGTCATTTTTGGTCGCGGTTCGGGTCGGGGCGGCTTTATGACGTGCCGGTGAAGTTGGGTTGGCGGCAGGCGCCGACGCCGGAAGGGGAGATGAATCCGATGGCGATGCCGTTTTAAGTCAAAAGTCAAAAGTCAAAAGTCAAAATTAAGAGGGAGTAAGGGAGTAAGGGAAGACCCGCCTTGAGATGAATTTCAAGGCTCATAGCAAAAGTCCACTCAAGTGGACTCAGTTTATTCCCTCCCCAACCTCCCCAACCTCCAATCATCTACTTCTAAACTTTGGGGGACTTACAAAGCCTCCGTTTCTCCCCAGGAGAAAGTCAAAAGTTAAAAGTCAAAAATCCTAGATTTTACGACCGATCATGACTCCATTCCCACTCACCACCCTACCCCCCCTCGAAAACGGCGATCGCCTGACCCGCAGGGAGTTCGAGCGACGCTATGCCGCCATGCCCCGGGTCACAAAAGCCGAATTAATCGAAGGAACGGTCTACATGGCATCTCCCCTCCACGCAAAAGCCCACGGAAAACCCCACGCCCAAGTTGTGGGTTGGCTGATTGCTTACGAAGCCGCCACCCCCGGAGTCGAAGCTTTGGACAATGCCACCGTGGGTTTGGACACCGACAACGAACCCCAACCCGATGCCCTGCTTCGCATCGAAACGGGGGGACAAAGTACCATCAGCGAGGAGGACTATGTGGAAGGGGCGCCGGAACTGATCGTCGAAATTGCTGCCAGTAGCGCGTCCCTGGACTTGAACCAGAAACTCCAGGTCTACCGTCGCAACGGAGTCCGAGAGTATTTGGTGTGGCGAACCTACGACGGGGCGATCGATTGGTTCCGCTGGGAAGACGGTCAGTATGTCCCCCTGAATGTGGATGGTGATGGCATCGTGCGATCGCTCGTATTTCCCGGTTTGTGGTTGGACAAAGATGCGCTGTTGGCGGGGGACTTGGCACGGGTATTGGCGATCTTGCAACAGGGAATTGCTACCTCAGAACATCAAACTTTTATCGAGCAATTATCCCGGACAAAAATTCAGTAGCCAGTGATGTTTTTGTTGATTCATTTTCTGATGACTGAAAGCCGACTGATAATCCCTATAGATGGCGACCGAAAAAGCGATCGCTCATCGTGCGATCGCACCATTTTACCGACCGATTAAAGTTGACCGAAAGCCGACTGATAATAGCCGAATAAATCTCAAAAAAGGTTGACAATAATGACAAATATGCTAATATATTTGGCAAAGGGAACATCACCATGCAACTGACAATAGACCTGCCAGAATCTGCGGTTCGACGCTTATCTCGCCTTGCCGAGTTGACCAACCAACCCCTGTCGGAATTGGTCATCCAAAGTATTGCTGGAAACTTACCCCCTGCGATCGATACAGCCCCGGCGGAAATACAGGCTGAATTGCTGACCCTGCAAACGCTGAGTGTAGATGAACTCCGGCAAATTGCCCGAAGTCAGATCGCTCCAGACCAGCAGGAACGTCATCTGGAACTACTCGATCGCAACCAAGAGGGAACATTGACACCCAGCCAACAGCAAGAGTTGCGCGATCTTTCCCAAGCCGCCGATCGCTTGATGCTCAAAAAAGCTCATGCCTGTGCGATTTTGCGCTGGTTGGGACAGCCCATCCGAGATTTGAACCAGCTATTACCCATTTGAAAGTCAAAAGTCAAAAGTCAAAAGTCAAAAATTTGTACTTCTGGCTTGCTGATTTTAACTTTATTTCAGCTTTCTTTTGGCGGTCAGGATGGATTTTGAAATGATTTTGATTAACTGTTCGCATTCATCCAAGAGACTGGATACTTTTGGCTCGGGTATCATTTCTGATTGAATTAATAGCCTTAGCCAATATCTTGTTTCTTTGGCTTCCTTGAGAGCGATCGACTGCTTGCTGATAAAATCTCGGTCACTTTCAGCCGAACCCGATTCGGCAATGTTGGCAGCGATTGACGTTCCCGATCTAAACAGTTGATTGGCTAACAATCGCGGTGTTCCGGGTTGTTGATCGAGATGGGAGCAAAGCTTGGTAATTCTCACGGCAAACTCAAATGTGCGATCGGGAATCGGCCGATAATCCATAATAATCAAGTCAAAATCTATGGAATCAAAACTGATACGAGCAGTTTACCAACTTTTTTGAATTTTGAATTTTGAATTTTGAATTGACTATGAATCCTTTTACCTTGTCTCTGAGTTCCGGCATTCAAATTAATCCGTCCGAAAACGGTTACACCCTCGGCCTGGTTTCTGGCAATGATGCCGGTGCAACCGCCTCCCTACTCACCGTGCCCGCACTGCCCGGATTTGAAAATGCGATCGCACATTTGCGAGAGGGGACGGCCACCCTGCAACAGTTGACCCAAACCCTGAGTACCCAGGAAGGGTCCGAAGTTGGGGAACAGTTAGCCGCCACATTGCAACAGATGGGCGATCGCGGCTGGTTGCAGTATGCTGTATTACCGTTGGCGATCGCAGAGCCGATGGTAGAGTCCGCCGAACTCGACCTCAATCCCCCCCACTGGACCCAAGCCGATGTCAGCCTGTCCCGCTTCGCCTACCAACACAGCCACGAGGGGGGAATGGTACTCGAATCGCCCCTGTCCAAATTCCGCGTCAAGCTCCTGGACTGGCGGGCCAGCGCCATTTTGGCCCAACTCGCCCAACCCCAATCCCTGCGGCGGGTGACGCCGCCCCCCCAAGTCGGCCCCGAAACCGCCTATCAGTTCCTCAACTTATTGTGGGCGGCGGGTTTCCTCTCCGTCGAAGCCGAGGCCCCGGAACTGAAGCTGTGGGAGTTCCACAACCTCCTATTCCACAGCCGTTGTCGCCAGGGACGCCACGACTACCCCACGGGCGATATTGCCGCCAGTTTGGACATCTGGGACCAGTTTCCGGTAGTGAAACCGCCCATGAGCGGGCACATTGTCCCCCTGCCCCAACTGAGCATCGACGCCATCCGCCAGCGGGATAAAACCCTGACGACGGCGATTGAAAAACGGGCGTCGGTTCGCGAATACGACGAGAATCACCCCATCACCATTGAGCAGTTGGGGGAACTGCTTTACCGCACGGCCCGGGTCAAGGAAATTTACACCCAGGATGCCGAGCAGCAAGAAATGATTAAAGCCGAATATGGCGAAGATTTCGACTGGGGTGAAATCAGCCGCCGTCCCTATCCCTGCGGCGGCGCGATGTACGAACTGGAAATCTATTTAGCAGTGCGCCGTTGTGAAGGCGTCAAACCGGGACTTTATCACTACGACCCCCTCAATCACCAACTGGCTCAAATTGATGCCGCCGATGCCGATATTCAAGCATTACTTAAAGACGCCCACCAGTCCAGCGGCGAACAGGGAATGCCCCAAGTTTTACTGATTATTACCGCTCGCTTCGGGCGGCTGTTCCGCAAGTATCGATCGCTCGCCTATGCCCTGGTTCTCAAGCACGTCGGGGTCCTGTATCAGAACCTCTATTTGGTGGCGACGAATATGGGACTGGCCCCTTGTTCCCTGGGGGCGGGAGATAGCGATCGCTTTGCCCGGGCGACGGGATTAAATTATGTGGTAGAGTCCTCCGTCGGCGAATTTATGTTGGGGTCATTGCCCACCGGAGATGTGGAGGCGAGTGGGGTAGAAGATGCGACAGAAGACAATATTAATACCTCCGAAGAATTGGCGGTGGAAGTCGAAGCCGAATCCGCATCTGTCGAGCCGAGCGAAGTCGAAAATTCATCGACAATTAATTCCTCCGAATTGGATTCAGAAATAGAAGCGACTGAAGCCGAATCGGATTCTGTCGGGTCGAGCGAAGTCGAAACAGTTAACCCCTCCGAATTGGAGGATTCTGTCGGGTCGAGCGAAGTCGAAACCCAAGCCACAGTTAACCCCTCCGAATTGGAGGATTCTGTCGGGTCGAGCGAAGTCGAAACCCAATCGACGACTGCCAAACACCCCCACGACCTCGACGACCGCATCCCCGGACTCGCCGACCTCCGCAACCAAACCCTCGGCGACCCCCGCATCACCATCGTCGTCCTCGACGGCGACCCCGACCACACCCTCTCCTGTTTTGAAGGTGCCGAAGTCTCCAAAGTCTTCCCCTACTGGCACCCCCCCGCCGAACCCGTCCCCAAAGAGGCCTATCTCAAATTCCAAGAAATCGACAATAACGACGACCTCGACAAAGACCAAAAAGCCGAAGCCCAAAAAGCCGCCTTCCCCGAACCGCTCCTCAAACGCATCCACGGCGACAACCACGCCTGCCACATTACCAGCACGATGGTCGGGCAAGAAAACACCCCCTCTCCGGGACTCGCCCCCCGCTGCCGCGTGATTAACGTCCCGTTAAATACCACCGGCACCGACGAGGAATTCATCTCACCTCTGAGTCTGGCCCGGGCTTTTGAACTCGGCCTGGAGTTGGGTGCCAACATCATCCACTGTGCCGCCTGCCGTCCCACCCAAACCGGGGAAGGGGAAGAAATCCTCATGCGGGCCCTGAAGAAGTGCCAGGACAATAATATTCTGATTGTCGCCCCCGCCGGTAACAACAAAGGGGAATGCTGGTGTATGCCGGCTTCCCTGCCGGGGGTGCTGTCCGTGGGCGCCCTGAAACCCGACGGCACGCCCTACAAGTTCAGCAATTGGGGCGGCAATAACGAGCTCGAAGGCATCATGGCGCCGGGGGGCGAAATCCTGGGGGCGCAACCGGCCAACGAGGAACCCGTCCGCCTCAAGGGGACGAGTATGGCGGCGCCGGTGATGTCGGGGTTGTGCGGCTTGCTGATGAGTCTGCAACTGCAACAGGGCAAACCCGTTGATGCCGAGGCGGTGCGGGCGGCGCTGCTCAATACCGCCATTCCTTGTACCCCTGAAGACACCGACGAGCCGGAACGCTGCCTGCGGGGTAAAGTCAACCTCCCCGGCGCGATGGGCCTGTTGTTCGGGTCTTCGGTGACAATTTCCTTTGCCGGGGACCAGGTGAATCGCACCGAACATACCGCCATTGAAGTCAACGTCACGGACTCCGCAGTGGGTATCGAACCCTCCGCCGTCAGCTTGACGACAGCAATCACCCCCTCCGCCCCCTCCGCCTCCCTAACCCCTTCCGGTATCAAGCCGAGCACGGCCCACTCCGGACACGTTTTCGCCCTCGGTACGATTGGCTATGATTTCGGAGACGAGGCGCGGCGGGATACGTTCAAACAAAATATGGCGCCGGTGGATTTGAACGGGGTGATGGTGCCGCCGGACCCCTACGACGCCCGCCAGATGGTGGAGCATTTGGACAATAATCCCGATGAGGCTTACTCGCTGATTTGGACGTTGAATCTCGACCAAAATACCATCTACGCCCTCGACCCGAAGGGGCCGTTTGCCGATGATATTTATGAGATGTTTTTGTTGATGCTCAACGGGCAGTTGGAACCGGAAACCAGCGCCGAATTTATGGAGCGCATCAGTATCCCCGGCCGGCAGACGGAGCGGACGGTGGAACTGTTTTCGGGCGAAGTGGTGCCGGTGCTCAATGTCCGCAATCCCCGGGGGATGTACGGCTGGAATATCAACCGGCTGGTCGATGCGGCGTTGGCGACTTTAGATAACGTTGAGGAGGGGAATGAAGCCCTACTCCGGGAAGGGCTGGCCGCATTTTTGAATCGGGTGTATTATGAATTGCATAATGTGGGGCAAACGTCCCGCGATCGCGCCTTGAATTTTGCAGTGACAAATACCTTCCAGGCGACTGCCACTTTTGCCGAAGCGATCGCATCCGACCGACGCCTGGATACCATCGAAGTGGAAAAAAGCCCCTACTGCCGCCTGAATAGCGATTGCTGGGATGTATTGCTGACCTTCTTCGATCCCGAGGATGGGAAGCGATCGCGCCAGGTGTTCCGCTTTACTATTGATGTGGCGGATAGTATGCCGGTGACGGTGGGCGGCATCAAACGCTGGGCAATTCCGGGCAAAAAGCGGACTTGAAGGGGAGTCGGGAGCCAATTTTCGACCCGCCTTGAAATAAATTTCAAGGCTCATAGCAAAAGTCCACTCAAGTGGACTCGGTTGGAGTCATATCAGCTCCGGTTTTCCCCTCGTTAAACCTCCCCAATCATCTGAAGATGATTTGACCTGGTAGGGGCGCAAGGCTTGCGCCCTCGGGCATCAATTCCCAAGCGGTACGGGTATTCAAACAGTTTTTGTCCGGGTATTTAACTCCAAACGCGATCGCACCCTCAAAAAGTCAGACTATGGGAATCGAATTCAACCATTTATATGTCACCCTCGACCCGGACACCCTAGAGTCCATTGCCCGTTCGGAGTTCATCAGCCAAGAATTCTGCACGATATCCAGAGATACTGTCAAAACCGAGACGGAAAGTTGGACGGGAACCTATCTCCGGGGAAAACATTCCTATATCGAGCTGTTTCCTCCCGGCGGTGCCGAAGGGTTGAGGGAAGGTTTTTCCGGTCTGGGTTTTAATAGCCAACAAGCGGGTGATATGGATATTGTACGGAAAAAGATCCGCTCCTTATCAGAAACCCAAGAAATACTGTCTGATTTGCAAGTTCGTGAAACCGAAGCCGGACAAGTTCCCTGGTTTCATTATTTGTCCGTCAACCCGGCAGAGAGGGGAGCCTTCGCTTCGTGGTTGATGGAATTTCATCCCGATTATTTGGCGTATAAAAACATCGAACTGACCCGCGAGGGTTGCTTTGACCGCGCCGCCTATTTGAAAACCCTCGAGACTTCCGAAACTTCCTTATTTGATGACATCTCAGAAATTCACCTGGAATTGACGGTATCGGAACAGGAGGAGTTGGCATTCCTGCTGCAAGGGTTTGGCTACGAATCATCCGGCGGCGGAGATGGGACGACCTATCATTCCGATCGCTTTCTGATCCGAGTATACCAGACCGTTTCTCCCCGCTATCGAATTCGCAGGGTAGTTTGCGCGATCGCCGATCGACCCCATCCGGAAAAAACCTTTACATTCGGTAAAAATGCCCGGTTAAATTTGGGGCGATCGCTGGCAATTTGGGAGTTCGGATAACTGGGAAACAAACCGGGCGATCGCTCGTTTCCCCTAAGTCATCAATGTCCGACGGAACTCTCGAATCGCCATCCCCGTGCCTTGTTCTAAAGCCATTTGCAGCACCCATTCAACTAACTTTGGCAGTTCCAAATCGGGGAAATAGCGACTCAAAAGCTGTGGTTGATAACCCTCTGTTTCTAAACTATAAATTTGCAATCCCGTTTTTCTAAATAACCAAACTTCTGGAACCTTGTAGGGCAGATAGTCCGCCGCCGCCGTGTAGCTGGTCACGTCAATTTCAATCACCAAATCGGGGGGCGGGGTGTGGCGCCAATCAATGCGATCTTTGCCGACGGAGGCTTGCCAATTGTCAATGTAGAAACAATAGTCGGGTTCGATTCCCCCCTCTTCTGGCAGATCCATTGTAATGGGTGTAAAGGCTTCATAGTTCCGGTTCTGGCTATCTAGTAGGGCTTTCACAATGTCAGACAGAATGTTCGCTTCCCGTCCCTGTTTTGGCAAAGGACTCATGAGCAAAATTTCACCGTTACGAAATTTGATGCGAGGAATGGAGCTATCCCCCCGGGAGTCCCTGAGTTTGCAGTAGTCTTGCCAGGTTCCCGGTAGCCGTACCACACTGCCGGCGGGCAGTTGAATTTTTTCGGTAGAAATGACCGCATACATGGTGGGATACCTCCAATGGCTCGATCGCTCACGTTCTCATTTTAAACGATTTTTGATTCCGGGCTCAAAGCTGGCGACTGAGGGCTATTTAGGGCGACCGAAATGGCGATCGGGAAATGGTGCGATCGCTTCAAGTTGACCGGAAGCCGACTGATGAGAGCCCCCAAAAATTGGCAAAACGGTTGACAAAAACGCGAGATATGATAATATTATTATGAGGAGTTTTTTCGCGTAAATTCTACTCTAAATACTCCGACTTCCTGGGGGAGTCAAGCCCCCTCAATCCCCCAAGTTTGGGGGGAGTCAAGCCCCCTCAATCCCCCAACTTTGGGGGGAGTCAAGCCCCCTCAATCCCCCAACTTTGGGGGG
>NZ_JAYFER010000560.1:0-4354 GCF_055795065.1 Lyngbya sp. CCY1209 | reverse complement strand
GTACTATAACATCATGGGAAAATGTGCCGCCATATATGGGGTGCGATCGCCGTTTTTATTACATCTATCAACCCTTCGCCAATCCTCTTGAAAGGATTTCAGCTATGAGAAAAGGGAATTGATTCCCAAGCGGTCCGCATATTCAACCCGGTGCGTTCGCCCCGCAGCCGACTATCTTCACCGATGATGAATGGCGGGGGAACACACCCTACACATCTATATATATAAGTATCCTCCGGTGCCTTCCCACAGGTGACTGACTTCACCAATAATCAATAGCCAGGAAACACACCCGACACCCCTCAAAAACTCTCCGTGTCCTCTGTGCCTCTGTGGTGAAACTCTCTAACCACACACCCGACAAAACCCTAAATCCAACTTTTCACCACCCCCGGATTGCCAATCGAGATAAACGCCGCCCAATAAGACGGAGATTGAAACGGCATAAAATCATCCGGCTTTCGACTCAAATCCCGCAGAAACACCCCGCTGGCGGGACTCGAAACGCTAACTTTGCCAATCGCCTCAGCCCTCAACCAACTGTCCCGCATTTCAGCAACCTTTAGCGTCCTCAAATACGCCTGTGCCTCTTCCAAACATTTCGTCCGACCCAGCTTATTTTGGAATAAATTGTGGTAGAATCGCTCCATCAGGATAGCGGTGGGCACGTCCGGGACTTTCCACAGACTCATCACCAGCGTTTCCGCCCCCGCGACGATAATCGAACGCCGCAAACCCAGCACCCCCTCGCCGATGGAGACATTCCCCAAAGCGGTATCGCAGGCGGAGAGCACGACGATAATTGTCCCCGTCAAATCCAACATCGTCGCATTTTGAGCCGTCAGCAGTCCCTCCTCGGCATCCAAGGGTAATTTTTCCTCTTTCAAAGCGGTATTTGCCCCGGCAAATGCCAACCCGGAACGGGTGAGGGGATTTTGGACGTGGGCGAATTTAAACCGGGACTGGGAAGAACCGATGGAGGAGAACTGAAACCCATCCATCGCGTCATTTAAACTCTCTCGGGACACCTCCAAAAAATAGCCGTGGGTGGCGATATGGACGATTTTCGGGGAGCGAGAATGGGACAGCAAAGATTTGACGGCTTGGGTTTCCAGATAAACCGGAACTTGCAATAATTGGGCAATCCGTTCGCCCTCAATTTTCGTACCCGGAAGGGGGGTAAAGATATCGCCCTCGCCGCGTCCCAATTCTCGGGAGAGAGAACGCACATCGGCGGGGGTTGAGGGCGTCGGGAATGGGGGTAATGGGGATTCGAGAACGGCTGGGGAAGGAACGGTTTGGGGTGCGTCGGTTTGCATTGGCTTTTTGCCGTCTATGGCAAATACTGCAATGACTCCCGCCAGTATCAGTACCGCTCCCACGGGGGGAAACGCCGCCAATAAAATAACAGAGATGATGACAAAAAATGCGATCGCAACTGCTAAAATCGTTTGATGGGGAATCCGTGTTGACCGTTTTTGTGGCCGTGTCTGGGGAGTGGGAACCGGGACATATTCCCGCAAATTATAATCGGGATTGGCAATCACCAGCGGTTGGGTATGTTCCACGGGAATTTCCACATGGAACCGCAGCAAATCTCGCCCCACGTTCAGATATCGCAACTCATATTCTCCCATCAACTCAGCAGTTCCATCCCGCGATAAAATCCCAAACGGGAGGGTTGCCAATTCCCCGTCGGTGGCGAGATAAACCACTTGTCCGGGTTGCAGGTGGCGTTGCAGGGGTTGAATCAAGATTTGATAGAGTTGGCGTCCCTGTTCCGGATAAATCCAGGATTCCGCCTCCGGGGTTTCGTCATCATCAAAGCCTAAATCCCGGTTTTTGCCCCGAGTGTCCGAGTCTTCCCCCGACGCCAACCGGCGAAACTGGCGGCTGAGGTTATCAATGGTTTCCGCTTCCCCCAAATCCAGCATTTCCACGTTTTCCGAATCCCCGGAAGATAAGATAAACGCCAGGTAACGCGGCGGCAACCATTGGCTATCTCCATTAGCTTTAACCGCTTGGAAATTGTAAACGCTAAACCGCACAAACTCCACCAGCGTCGCACCGTCCGGGAGGAGGGCGGCGATGGCTTGGCGGCTGGCACGTTTTAATTGGGATTCCAGGTTCATTTCGGGGATTTGGCGGCTGAGGGATTGTTCCAACTCCTCCTGTTTTCGCGTCAAGTCCGCCAACCGTTGCCGATACTCGGGCAACCCTTCCGGGGAAGCTGGACTTTGCCAAATTAAATAGCCAATTTGCCGGGTGAGTTGGCGAAGTTCCTCGAATTGGGGGGCAAGGTGGCGGTAGCGTTCGGAGGCGATGGAGGTTCGCAGCAAAATTCCCGCTTCCGTCGCCAACCCTTTCCGCCGCCAAACCAAATCCAATGCGGCTTGTTTGGCTGGGGAGTCGTCGGAGAAATATTGGTTGATGAGAGAGAGGAATTGTTCTAACAGCCAATAGTTTTGTTGCAGATAATCCAGGCGTTGCCTGTCGCTGCTGATGGAAAGGATTTCACCGATAATTCGGTTTTGAATGTCCGCCGCCTCCTGCATCAGTTGCAATGCCTTTCGGGGGCGATTCATTGTCGCCATCAGTCCCGCCAAATTGTTCAAACTGGCGGCGTAGCTGGGATGATTTTCCCCCAACTGCCGTTTGTCAATCTCCCGGGCTTCCAGGTACAGGGGTTCGGCATCGGAAAACCGCCCCATTGCCCGGTACAGTTCCGCCAAGTTGTTCAAACTGGCGGCGTAGCTGGGATGATTTTCCCCCAACTGCCGTTTGTAAATCTCCCGGGCTTCCAGGTACAGGGGTTCGGCTTCGGAAAACCGCCCCATTGCCCGGTACAGTGACGCCAAATTGTTCAAACTGGTGGCGTAGTGGGGATGATTTTCCCCCAACTGCCGTTTGGAAATCTCCATCGCTTCCAGGCACAGGGGTTCGGCTTCGGAAAACCGCCCCATTGACTCGTACAGTCCCGCCAAATTGTTCAAACTGGCGGCATAGTTATGATTATTTGTGCCGAAAGCAACTTTTCCAATTTCGCGGGCTTGCTCTGCGAATTTAATACCCTCCTCATACCGACCTTTTTCAAGAGCGCTTAATGCCTTGTTATTTAATGAGTTAAATTGCTCTATAAGATTTTCTAAAAACATAAGCGTCTTTCCTCCAATTTGTTAAACTTAAACTCGACTCCATCCAAATTATCTCCCCTCGCCTCATAACGAGTCGATATTCAAAGCCCCCAGGATTGGAGATTTAGGGGCGGGACAATTCATCGCGTTTAACCGGGAGACTCCACCACCTTAAACTGCTTGTAAAATACCCGCCCATTCCACTGCCGCCCAATCTGCTGAAATATCTCCCGAAACCGGGACTCATCCACCTTGAAATCGCGGGGATTGCCATCGGGACGCACCCAGGACAAGTCCAGCGGCTTCTCCGTGAGAATCGCCAAAAAATACTCCTCCCCCTCATCCTGAAACTTTAAGGACTTCGCCAACCCATCGACATCCGGAATATACAGAAGTTGACGCGGCTGACATTCCCCCTGCGGCTGAAATGCCTGGGAGGGAGACAGACAAAAATAGTTCCCCTTGCTACTCCGATTCAGTAACAGTAAATACCCCGCCGCATCTAAATTCACCACCAGGGCATATTTTTTATCCTTGACAATCGTTTCGTCACGGTTGGGGATTTCTCCCAAATCCAATTCCCGCCGAGTCTTTCCAATATCCCCAATATCCACCATCTGGAATTGTTCCATCCCACAGGTTGCCAGACGGGTTGCCAACTCCCAACCCTCCCGAGGAAATTTCACGTCCCACAACCACCGATAAATCACCTGCCAAGGATATAATTCTTCCGGGTTTTTAGGTTTCCAACCCCGTTCCCGCTGCAACTGCCCCACGTCCACGCCGTCCGCCGTCATTTCCTCCCCAAATTGTTTTTTGATTTTTTCCACCACTGCGGCGAGGGTGGCGGGCATATTGGTGGTGGCAAAGCCGCCGTTGAGTTGTTTGCCAATCTGTTTGGCAATGTCAGTATTTGGCTTGTCGTAATTTTGCGGATGAAACCGCAACTGACAACACTCCCGCTGGCTGTCACTGCGTGCCCGCCACATCACTTTTTCGGTAAAGTCATTGAGGAATTGTTTTTGTAATGAGTTTTCCGCCGAATTTGGGTTCATCGCTTTTCTCCTATTTCTGATGTAATGGGAGATCCCCCTAAATCCCCCTTAAGAAGGGGGACTTTGAAATTCCTTTGTTTTTTATGAGCTCTGGGAGATCCCCCTAAATCCCCCTTGAGAAGGGGGACTTTGAAATTCCTTTGTTTTTTATGAACTCTGGGAGAT
>NZ_JAYFER010000559.1:0-20716 GCF_055795065.1 Lyngbya sp. CCY1209 | reverse complement strand
AGGGTGTAGGGTGTAGGGTGTAGGGTGTAGGGTGTAGGGTGTAGGGTGTAGGGTGTAGGGTGTAGGGTGTAGGGGATTTTAGATTCTTCCCCTCCGCCCCTCCGCCTCCTCTGCTTCCTCTGCCTCCCCAAATGAACGATCGGGATTTAATATGATGAACCATTCCATCTTTCCCTGGCGATGGCATCGGTGGGTCGCCCGTTTTGCGGTGTCGGTTTTTGCGATCGCCGGCCTCGTCGCCTGCTCCCCGGCCCAATCCTCCGACGCCCCGTCCCGCCTGGTCGTCCCCACCCCCAGCGGACCGGGTACGTTCAACTATCCCCTCAACCAGTCCGCCTACAGCGTTTTCGGCTATATTTACAGTCCCCTGTTCGAGGAACACCCAATCACCGGGGAGCTCGAACCGGGTTTAGCGGAATCCTGGACCGTCTCCCCCGACGGCCAGACCATCGTCGTCACCCTGCGGGAGGGGTTGAAATGGTCTGACGGGGAACCCCTGACCGTCGATGACGTGATTTTTACTTACAATGAAATTTACCTCAACGACAACATTCCGACCAGCTTCAAAGATATCTTGAGAGTGGGGAGCGATCGCGCTTTTCCCACTGTCAAAAAAATCGGCGATCGTCAGGTGGAATTTTCCGTCCCCGAACCCTTCGCTCCCTTCCTCCGCTATGCCGGAGGCTTACCTATCTTACCCGCCCACGTCCTCGCCGAATCCGTCCGCACCCTCGATGCCGATGGCAACCCCAAATTTCTGACCACCTGGGGCACCGATACCGACCCCCAAAAAATCGTCGGCAGCGGGATGTACCGGATGCAAAGCTACACCTCCAACCAGCGGGTGATCTTGGAACGCAACCCCCACTACTGGCGAAAAGACGATCGCGGCAACCCCCAACCCTACATCGATCGCATCGTCTGGCAAATTATCGAAAGTACGGACACCCAACTGCTCAATTTCCGCTCCGGTTCCCTCGACAGCCTCGACGTCCAACCGGAAGCGTTCCCCCTCCTAAAACCCGAGGAAGAGCGGGGCCAATACACCATCTACAGCCCCGGCCCGGATACGGGAACCGTGTTCCTCTCTTTCAACCTCAACCGGGGCAAAAATGCCCGAGGAGAGCCCTTCGTCGAACCCTACAAGTCCGAGTGGTTCAACAATTTGGCATTCCGACAGGCCATTTACCACGGCATCAACCGGGAAGTCATGAAAAATAATATTTTCATGGGATTGGGAGAGCTGCAGCATTCTCCGATTCCGGTACAAAGTCCCTTTTATTTGTCCCCGGAAGAGGGGTTGAAAACCTACGACCACGACCCGGAAAAAGCCCGGGAATTGTTGCTCGGCGCCGGCTTCACCTATGATGAAAATGGCAAGCTGCGGGATGCGGACGGCAATCCAGTGCGGTTCACTTTGTTGGTGAGCTCGGGCAGAAAGGTGCGGGAACAGATGGCGACCCAAATCGATCGCGATCTGGCCGAGTTGGGCATCGAAGTGGACACCCTGTTTCTGAGTTTTAACACTTACGTCGATCGCCTGTCCAAGTCCCGGGATTGGGATGCCTATTTGGGCGGGTTCACCGGGGGCGGCGTTGAACCCCACGGCGGCTACAATATCTGGTCGGTGGAAGGCCGACTGCACACGTTCAACCAGGGACCGCAGCCTGGAGAGGATGGCATCGAAGGCTGGACGGTATCGGACTGGGAGCGACAAATTGACGAGTTGTACGTCCGGGCTTCCCAGGAGTTGGACGAGAAGAAGCGAAAGGAATTGTACGGGCAGGCCCAGCAGATTATCGCCGAAAATTTGCCGTTCATGTACATGGTGAATCCGCTGTCGTTCGAGGCGATCCGCGATCGCGTCGAGGGTATCGAATACACCCCCCTCGGCGGCGGATTTTGGAACTTGTACGAATTGGAAATCAAGGAATAATGGATATATTGATCTCCAACCAAATATCTAGAAACCGGGTTTCTACCAGTATCTCTCATCCCTCCAAACAACTCTCCTAGAAACCCGGTTTCTTCGCCTCCAGATATAAGCCCGCAAAGAGGGGTTGACAGGGGGGGGCGGGTCGCGGTAAGATCTTGACAGATAGTCTCATAATGGGAGTGGTTGCAAAAAAAATATTTTCGTCACCACTCCCATTATCTAAAATAATACCGGAAGTCAAGCGAAAAAGCAACCCCCCGCCAAAAAAGTCGAAATTTTTTAACATTTCTTAATTTTTTTTTGAAAAAAAAATAATCGATTGATGGAGGATGGGGGATGGCGGGGATTTCGCCCGTAGCGCCGATGACATCTCCCCCCAATTCGGGTCTGGATTATAATTATCAATTGTCAATGGTCAATTGTCAATTAATTTAAGATGAATCCCGACGCCTTACAAGATTTGCTCGAATCCGTCGCCCGGGGCAATTTGACCCCCGCCGATGCCCTGGAAAAAATGCGATATTTTGACTTCGAGCCGGTGGGGGATTACGCCCGGATCGACCACCACCGCAAGCTGAGGACGGGGTTTCCGGAGGTGATTTGGGGGCCGGGAAAAACGGTGGATCAACTCGTGGAAATCATGGGGGCGCTGGAGAAGCGAAATCCGGTGGTGATGGCGACGCGCATCGAGCCGGAGGTTTACGAAGAATTGCTCTTGGAAATTCCCGACTTGATCTATTATCGGGAAGCCCGGATTTGTGCGGTGGACCGGCGGAGTGCGACTCCCTCCCAGTGTAGTGGCGCGATCGCAATTTTGACAGCGGGGACGGCTGATTTACCAGTCGCAGAAGAAGCGGCGATAACGGCTACCCTGTCGGGGTTTTGCGTGAGGCGGCTGTGGGACGTGGGGGTGGCGGGGATTCACCGCTTGCTGGGGAATTGGCATCTGATCTCGGATGCGGACGTGCTGATCGTGGTCGCCGGGATGGAGGGGGCGCTGCCCAGCGTGGTGGCGGGGTTGGCGGACTGTCCGGTGATTGCGGTTCCCACGAGCGTGGGTTACGGCGCCAGTTTGAACGGGTTTGCGCCGCTGCTGACGATGCTGAATTCCTGCGCGGCGGGGGTGGGAGTCGTCAATATCGACAACGGATTCGGGGCGGCGATCTTGGCCGGCCAAATCCTGCGGGTGGGGGAGAAGTTGAAACGGAAGGGGGAGTAGGGAATAGGGAATAGGCAATAGGCAATAGGCAAGCTAGCAATCGGCAATCGGCAATAGGCAATCGGCAATAGGCAATCGGCAATCGGCAATAGGAGCTGGCTCCATTACTGCCTCCGCTTGACCGTTGCCTTCCTCTGCCTCCTCCGCTTCCTCCGCCCCCATCAGGGCGGGGACAGGGGTTTGGACAGGAACAGGCGCCGGGGTTGGCCGAAGAACAGGGAATCCCAGCCGGAACTGACCTCCTGGAGGCGATAACCGGCCCGGAAGTAGAGTTGTCGGGCTTGGTGGTTATTTTCGAGGACGTGGAGGTGCAGGGAGGAGAAGCCCCATTGCAGGGCGGTTTGTTCGCAGCGGGCCAGGAGGGTCTGGGCGACGCCGCGGCGTCGGAAACTGGGGTGGACGGCGAGGTTGGAGAGGTAGGGGTAGCGATCGCCCACGGACCAGGGAGACGACGATCGCAGTCCCATTTCCACGGTTCCGAGCAACTGTTCCGAGGCATTTTGGGGGACCGGGCCGAGGAGCGATCGGGATTTCGGGATCGTCGCCACCAGACAGGCGTAGTAGCCGGAGGCGGAAGAGAGGCGATTCCGCAAATCCTCGTAAATGCCGAGGCGAAAAATCGGGTACATGAAACCGGCCAGCCCCGCCCGGGAGTGAAAGCTATCGGCCAGGATCTCGGTCAACCGGGTCAAATCGGCCGGGGTGGCGGCGCGAATTTTCAGGGGGGAATCCCTGAACGCGCCGCCGGCATCATCTCGTCTGTGAGTCGTTGAGGTCAAGAAGAATGGCTCCACGATTCCAAGCCAACTTCTATACACTTTAGCCGATCTGCGGGAAACGGGCGACAACAATTTGCGGGGGAGTCATTGAAGGTAAAATAGATTTATGCATTGGACACCGCAATCTACACGGAGAGCGAGTCACCGGACGAAGCCGGGGGGTGTCGCGTCTACCCCGCGATCCGTTGAGCTTCCGAAACGGGTCGAGTCCCGTCCCCGTCGCCGGTCGAGTTCGGTCTGGTTCGAGAATGGCGATCGTCGCCGCGGTCGGATCGTCGCTCTCGATGCAGAGAATGGCGATCGGGGGGGGTCGAATCTCACCCCGAGGGCGGACGGGTAAGAATATGATTGACGATAGGAGTGCATCATGAGTTCGAGGCGGGCTGGCCGTCAAATCTCGCCAACGAGCACGATCGCCGATTTGCTAATTTTAACGGATGGCACGATCTCGACCGAGGAACGGTTCATGGGAAGGAAGGGATTTCGGGATTCGGGTGTCGCTCCCGACCGGATCGCCGGAGATCCGAATCGATTAAACAAGTGACGTAGAAGATGAATCGGTGAAGCCGAATCCTTGTTGAATCCGACCCGGACTTTCCCACATACGGACCCGATTTCATTAGCCCTTGCAGCAGGAGAGCGGTGCATGAATTCCTCCAAAAAAAAATTGAAGCCGACCATTTTAGTGGTTGATGACGAACCGGATAATCTGGATTTACTGTACCGCACCTTCCACCGCGAATTTAAAGTTCTCAGGGCACAAAGCGGACCGGCCGCGCTGAAGATTTTGGAAGAGGTGGGGGAGGTGGCGGTGATCATCTCCGACCAGCGGATGCCCTACATGAGCGGGACGGAGTTTCTGAGCCTGACGGCGACCCGATATCCCGACTCCATCCGCATCATCCTCACCGGCTACACCGACGTCGAAGATCTCGTCGAAGCGATCAACGCCGGGAAGGTGTTCAAATACGTCACGAAACCCTGGAAAGCCGACGAACTCAAGGCGATCGTGCGGCAGGGGTTGGAAACCCACAACGTCCTGAAATCCCGCACGGAAGAACTCCGCCGGGCCCTGCAACAGGAATCCCTGCTCTACGCCGTCACGAACACGATCCGCTCGGCTCCCAATTCCCGGGAAATGCTCCAGCGGATCGTGGAAACCGTCGGCCAGATGTTCGAGGTGAGCTACTGCATTTTGCAGCCGTTCCAGGACGGGGAGTGGATGGACGAGTGGTTCGCCTACGAGGCGCCGGGGGATCGTCAAATTCCCCTCGAACGCCACCGGTCGGAGTTCCGGTCCCTGGTGTGGGAAACGGCGGAGGTGGAAGCGATACCCGACTCGGAAGCGGGAGACTTTCGGGGCAGAGATTCCCCCGAGTGGCGGCGGCGCCGGGAGGTTTACGCCCGGGCCAACATCCGCTCCAGCTTGCTCGTCCCCCTGTACTACCGCGTCGAACTGATGGCGGTTCTAGCCCTGCACCAGTGCGACAAACCCCGCACTTGGCTGGACCACGAAGTGCAACTGGCTGTCACCGTCGCCGACCAGGCGGCTTTGGCTTTGTCCCAAGTGCGGGCCTACGAGCAGGTGCGGGAACTGGCCCGCCGGGAGGCCCTGGTCAACACCATCACCAACGCCATCCGGTCGAGCCTGGAACCGCAGAAGATCTTCGCGGCCATCACCCAGCAACTCGGCGAGGCTTTGAATGTGGACGGGTGCGCCCTGTCGCTGTGGACGCCGAGGGACGAGTACGTGCAGTGCGTGGGGCTCTACGATGCCGACGCGAAGGAGGCGGTGGTGGGGCAGATCGAGGAAGAAAAGGGGGCGGACGAATCGGAGGAGTTGGAGGAGTTGCCGCAGTCGGCGGTGCCCATCAGTGGCAACCCGGTATTGCAGCAGTTGGTTCGCACCCGAAAGCCGGTGGCGATCGCGGATCTGAGCCGACAACCCGATTGGAACCTGACAGAAATGCCGCTGCGATCGCCCTCGACCGCCCTATTGGTGGTTCCCCTGCTGTTGGACGGGGAAATTATCGGCAGCATCTCCCTGCGGCAAAATCACAAAATTCGCCACTGGCAGCCCTCGGACATCAATTTGGTGGAGGTGGTGGCGGCCCAGGCGGCCCTGGCTGTGCAGCAGGCCCGCCTCTACCAAAAAACCCGCCAGCAGGCCGATCGCCTCCTGGAGGCCGATCGCCTGAAAACGGAATTTTTCCAAAATATTTCCCACGAATTCCGCACCCCTTTAACCCTGACCATCGGCCCGCTGGAATCGGCCATCAACCAACAGCAGGATCTCCCCTACGAACAGGCCAAAATTGCTCTGCGGAACTCCCGCCGCCTGCTGCGGTTGGTGAATCAGTTATTGGACTTGCAGCGGTTCGATGCCGGACGGATGCAGCCGAGTTTCCGGCCCTGCGATTTGGTGGAATTTTGCCGCCAGACGGTGGAATCGTTCAAACCTTATTGCGATCGCAAAAACATCCGCCTCGTCACCCACCTGCAAGAGTGTCCCCAACTCTACCTCGACCTCGATCGCTTCGATAAGGTTCTCTACAACCTGCTCTCCAACGCCATGAAATTCACCCCCGCCGGAAAGACGATTACGGTGATATTGGAGCAACAGGGAAATTACTGCCGCCTGCAAGTTCGGGACACAGGGATCGGCATCCGCCCCGAACAGATTCCCTACCTGTTCGAGCGCTTCCGCCAAGCCGAGGGGTCGGCCAACCGCTCCTACGAGGGCAGCGGGTTGGGGTTAGCCTTGGTCAAAGAATTGGTGGACCTCCACCGGGGACAGATTACCGTGGATTCCGAGTACGGAGAAGGCACGACGTTCACCGTCTGGCTGCAACTCGGCAGCCTCCACCTGCCCCCGGAACAGGTGATCGAAATTCCCGCCGAATTCGACACCCGCCGCGCCGCCGTCGAGCTGGCTGATGTGGAGGTGGATTTGCCGGACGTGGTGGAGGACGCCCAAGATCTTCCCGAACTGTTAGTCCCCGAGGAAGAATTGCAGTCCAACACGATTTTGGTGGTGGACGACAACCCGGATTTGCGCCACTACGTCTCGATGATATTGCGACAGGTGGGATTCAACGTGGTTTTGGCGCAGAATGGAGCGGACGGCTTCAAGAAGGCGCAAATTTATCATCCGGACGTGATCGTGACGGATTTGATGATGCCGCAGGTGTCGGGGTTGGAGTTGATCCGGATGATCCGGGAGGACCGGGAATTGAAGGGGACGCCGACGATTTTGCTGACGGCGAAGGCGGACGAGGACACCCGCATCGAGGGAGTGGAGCGGGGGGCGGATGCCTACGTTTCCAAGCCGTTCAACGATCGCGAGTTGATCGCCGAGGTGCGGAATTTGCAGGCGTTGAAGGCCGAGGAGCGCCGGGTCGCCCATCTGAACAAGTACCTCACGGAGTCGGTACTGCGGCGCTTCCTGCCGGAGTCGATGGTGCAGAAGGCCGCCGCCGGGGACCTGACCCTGGATTTGCGCCCGGAACCGAAGTTGATCACGATTTTATTCAGCGATATCGTCGGGTTTACGCAGATGTCGAACGCGCTGCAGTCCCAGGGGGTGGCGGAGTTGCTCAATGAGTATTTGGCGGAGATGACCCGGGCCGTGTTCGAGAATGAGGGGACCGTGGATAAGTTTGTCGGGGACGCGGTGATGGCTCTGTACGGGGCGCCGGAGGAGATGAGTCCCGAGGAGCAGGTGGCGCGGGCGATCGCGACGGCCCGGAAGATGTTGCAATATCTGGAACGACTGAACCAAGGCTGGCGGGAACGGGGGTTGATCGGGACGAACGGCGTGCCACCGGTGCGGTTCCGGTGCGGGATTCACCAGGGGATGGCCGTGGTGGGGATGTTCGGTTCCCGGGAGCGATCGGACTTCACCGCCATCGGGCCTTCGGTGAACATCGCCGCCCGCCTCCAGGAGGCCACCGCACCGAACAGCATCATGGTGTCGGCGGAGGTGGCCGAGTACGTCCGGGACGAGGAGATCCTGAAGCGGGAGGCGATCGGCCTCAAGGGCATCGATGAGCCGGTGATGACGTTTGTGATCAGCCCGAAAGTCGGGCGGGCGAGGGATACGGCCTGAGTGTGGCGACTTTCAAAATTTTTTGTGCGGAGCTCTTGGCATTTGATTTTTTCCTGTGCTATATTGGTTTAGTGCCAATTTGCGGGCGTAGTTTAGTGGTAAAACCTTAGCCTTCCAAGCTAATGATGGGGGTTCGATTCCCCCCGCCCGCTTGTTAGTCAAACAACGAATTAGTGGGACTTTTGCCGCACAACCGGTGAAGGTTGGCGACTACCGTTACTTATTTGTTACTCATAAGCCCTGTCTACCATGGGTCAATACACTGTGTCAACGGTTGAATACTCAATCAAGCTTGACCAACAAATCAAAATTTATACATCAAGTATCCACTCTCTCTTACCCCCTCCCACCGGACAATTGCCTGTTGCCTGTTGCCTATTCCCTAGAGTGCGGGTGCGATTCGCGGTTTGCCGGATCGACCCGCCGTCGGGGCGAAAATTGAGGTGGGCGGTGCGGTTCGCGTTTGAGTCCGAGTCCGCCGTCCGACGCTGCATTGAAAGGAGACGGTACGGTGAAGGAAAAAGGGACGGCGTGGGCCGTGGCGGGAGTTTTCGTCGCGCTGACGGCGGTGGCGGGGTGCGGTCGGCTGTTGAACGAGGGGGGCGGGCGATCGCCATCTGCGGAAACGGAATCCTACGCCACCCTGGACGGGTTGTTGGCGGCGGGTGAGTGGGAGCAAGCCCAGGACGAGACGGCGCGGCTCATGGTGGAAACTGCCGGACGGGCGGAGGCTGGGTATTTGGTATCGGCGGACATCGAGGCGTTCCCCTGCGAAGACCTCCGCGCCATTGACGGGCTGTGGGCGAAACATTCCGGGAACCGCTTCGGCTTCGCGGCTCAGACGGACGCATACCGGCGGGCGGGCGGTACGGCAGATGGAAGCCTCGATGAAGAACAGTGGGAGCAATTCGCCGGGGACGTGGGCTGGCGGGACGGAAAGCGGTGGGCGTCGCTGTCGGGGTGGGGGATGGCACCCGACGACTTATTCCCGCTGACGTTCGACATTGCGGCTCCCCCCGGACACCTGCCCGTCATCAGAACCGAGGAGGTGTGGGCGACGAGCCTGTTTCACACCGTGATGCGGGAGGATATCTCGACCCTGGCACGGCGGGCGATCGCCTGCGGGTTGTCGGGACGTTGACGGAAGTGGGGGACGTCCCCGGCGGCAAGACGAACCTGACTTGCCCCGAGTGCGGGCATGGAAGCGAAGGTCCTCTCGGAGGCGGAGGTGGCGATATCGCGGGGGGACTGACGCGGTTCTGGGGGAGAGGGGGGAGGCGAGAATGAGGTACAAATTAATTGGCAATTTTCTGTCCCATGATTTCCAATTGTCCGACCGGATCAACGCACTGTTGCGGGAATTGCACCCGCGCCGCCTGATTCCCAGCCTGGTGGCGGGTACGATCGCGGGGGTCATCGAGGTCAGCTTCGCCCTATCCCTGATCGCCCTGGTTTTTTCCGGCGACCTGTCTGGCGGGCTGTGGGAAGGGGTTGCCATGGCGTTGGTGACGATCGCGGTCCTCAGCAGTTGGATCGCCCTGACCGGTTCCGCCCGGGGCGTCGTTTCCGGCCTCCAGGAGGGACCGATGGCGATCTGGGCGGGACTCGCGGCGGCGATCGCGGAGGGGATGTCGCCTGAAGCGACGGATAGGCAAGTCATCGCCACCGTGATGGCGGCGATGGGCTGCGCCGCGCTGCTGTCGGGAGGCGCCTGCTGGCTGTCGGGGTATCTAAAGCTGGGCCACCTGATCCGGGCGATCCCCTACCCAGTCGTGGGCGGGTTTTTGGCGGGAACCGGTTGGCTGCTGCTGATCGGGTCTGTCGGGATGATGGCGGATCTGCCCCTAACCCGCTCGAATTGGCTCCGGTTGTTCGCCCCCGATGTCCTCTGGCACTGGCTGTCCGGGGTCATTTTTGCGCTGATCTTATTCGGGATCTCCCGCCGATACCGCCACTGGGCGGCAGCTCCCCTGGGGATTTTGGCGGGTGTCGCCTTGTTTTACCTGCTCTGGGGAGCGACCGGACTGCCGTGGGAGGAGGCCCAAGCCCGGGGTTGGCTGCCGGCCGGTCTGCCCGAGGGCGCTCTCTGGCGGGGCTTCGACCCGGTTCGGTTGTCGGCGGTGCGCTGGTCGGCGATCGCGGTTCAAGCCGGTCCCCTGGCTGCCGTGGCGCTGTTCGTGGTGGTCGGTTCCTTGCTCAACGCCGTCGGCATCGAACTGGCTGTCCGAGAAGACATCGACCTCGATCGCGAGTTGCGGGCGGTGGGGACGGCGAATTTGATATCCGGCTTGGGCGGGGGTCTGGTGGGGTATCAATCCCTGAGCCTCTCCCTGCTCTCCCACCAACTGGGGGTGAAGCGCCGCTCGGTCGGGGTGTTTGCCGCCGCCGTGGCGGTGGCCGTCCTCGTCTGGGGGGCTCCGCTGCTGTCGGCTTTCCCCAAGCCCATCCTGGGCGGCCTGTCGGCTTTTTTGGGAGTCTCCCTCCTCGTCACTTGGGTTTGGGATATCCGCCGCCAGCTCGGTTTAATGGACTATTTCAGCTTGCTTTCGATTTGGGTCGCGATCGCCGCGGTCGGTTTTTGGGAGGGGATCGTCGTCGGGCTGGGGATCGCCGTCGTCCTGTTCGCCCTCAACTGCAGCCGCATCTCCCCCGTCCGGGAATGGCAGGCCGGCGCGATCGCCTCGAGTCACAAACTGCGCCCCGCCTACCAACGGCAGATCCTCCGGCACAACGACGGCCAGCTTGAGATCCTGCTCCTCCAAGGGTTTCTATTTTTCGGCACCGCCAACTCCCTCATCGAGCAGGTTTGCAGCCGCATCTGCGATCCCCGCCGCCCGCCGCTCCGCTTTCTCATCCTCGACTTCGGGCGGGTGGCCGGCATCGACTCGTCCGCCGCCTTCGGCTTCGCCAAAATTCGCCAAGTCGCCCGCCGACACCAGATCATTTTGGTGCTCGTACACCTGTCCCCCGACATCGAACGGCAACTGCGGCGGGCAAATGTTCTGGCCGAGGGCGATTTGAGTTGTCGGGTATTTCCCGATCGCGATCGCGGTACGGAGTGGTGCGAGGAGCGCATTTTAAATACCGGCCTGTGGAAATACCGCCGCTGGATTTGTTGCTGGGAAAAACTTCACACCCGGCGGCTGGATGTGGAACTGGCGAAGATTTTGGGCGGCTCCAAATCCCTCGACGCCTTCAAAGGATATCTGGAATTGCTGCACCTGGGCGAATCTGCCGCCGTCTTTCGCCAGGGGGACCCCCACTGCGGCCTGTATTTCATTCGATGGGGGCAGGTCAGCATTTGGGTGGACCCTCCAAATCGCCCGCCGCTGCGGCTGTGGACGCTGGGCAACGGCTCCATTTTTGGCAAGACCGGACTCTCTCCGACGGCGACCCGACTCTCTACCGCGATCGCCGATCGCCCGAGTGCCCTCTACCGCCTCTCGCCCGCCGCCCTGGCTCGGATGAAGGAAAAAGATCCGCAACTGGCTGTGGCTTTGGAACACCACGTTCTCATGCTGTTGTGCGAGGAACATCTGCGGGAGCGGGAACGCGGGCTGGGGGAATGAGTTCCGCGCCGGCGTCGCTCCGGATGGTGTGGGGAGAACATCTTGACCCGTATGAAGTTGGGTTCGGTGCCTCTCCCCCCATCGGTGCGCTGCTTCCCCTTCCTCCGTCGTATTTCCACGGAATTTTGATGGTCTTTTCGCCCCTCCTTTTTCGCTCCGTTTACGGAGGTTTTTTTCGTCAACCGTCGCGATCGCCGCCGACTCCCCGCACCCCGTCACCCCCAACCCGGGCGGGGCCGTCGCTTCCCGGATGAACTGTTGTCAACTCAAATCGAACTATCGTTTCCGTGAAACCCGGTTTATAGATTCACTTGAGGGTATAAGTCGCCAGCACTTTCTGCACCTCGTAAATATCGACGTTTTTGTTGAATTTTTTCTCCAGCGGCATCGGGTTGCTGCCGATCCAAATTTTCAACTCGGCGTCGGAGTCGAAATGTCCCACTGTCTCGATACTGAATTGGGTGATTTTGCCGTAAGGTATCGACAAATATTCGATCTTTTTGCCCGTCATCCCCTGAACGTCCACCAATATCAGGCGGTAGTTGGTGAAAATAAACGTATCTCGAAAAACGTGAAATCCGACTTCGATCGCCTCATTTTCAACCAACAGTCTGCCATACTCCGATTCGAGCTGCCGTTGCGAGACGACTCCCGCATTTCCTTTTAAATTAGAAATCAATCCCATGATTTTCTCCGGTTAATATAGCCATCAGCTTTCGGCTCGGGGCGCGATCGCGAAGTCCGCCCATCGCCCGGTTTTGCCTTCCCGATGGTGGAAACCCTTCCATTCTACTCCCCACCCCCTCAGATCGGCACCGTCGCGGATTTTTAAGAAATGTGAAACTTCGTCATCCTCAGAAATGTATAGCCACGGACAGAACGGTTCGGACATTGCGATCTGTAGAAAGGGAGTAGGGAGTAGGAAGAGCTGTCCTAACTGCCTTGGCGGTTGCTATCAAAGTTTTTTTAATACAGCTTGAAATCAGTCCTTTTCCGGGATATACTGCTCTGAGAGCCACTCAAAATGATCCCTTTTCCCCTTCGATGACCGAACCGTTCCGCCCTTCGCCGGGTGCCGTCGTTACCTGCCGCGATCGCCGCTGGATCGTACTCCCCTCCGAGCTGCCCGAAGTCGTCCGCCTACGGCCCCTGAGCGGTAGCGAAGAGCAGATTTGTGGCATCTACCAACCCCTGCAACAAGAAGCGATCGCCCCCGCCCAATTTCCGCCCCCCGACCCGAATGCGATCGCCGATCACGACGCGGCCCGACTCCTCCTCGATGCCGCCCGGTTGAGCCTGCGGAGCGGGGCCGGGCCCTTCCGGTCCCTGGGGCGGCTGTCCGTGCGCCCCCGGCCCTACCAACTCGTCCCCCTGCTGATGGCCCTGCGGCTCGACACCATCCGCCTGCTGATCGCCGACGACGTGGGCATCGGCAAAACCATCGAAGCGGGACTCATCGCCCGGGAAATGCTCGATCGCGGCGAAATCAGACGCCTAGGGGTCCTCTGTCCCCCCCACCTGTGCGACCAGTGGCGGCGGGAACTGCGACAAAAATTCCACATTGACGCGGCCGTAATCCGCTCCGGCACCGTCGGCCAACTGGAACGGGCCCTACCCGCCGGCGACCACCACATTTTCGGCTACTACCGCCATATTATCGTCAGTTTGGACTACGCCAAATCCGATCGCCGCCGCGCCAGTTTCCTCGCCCACTGCCCCGATCTGGTGATCGTGGATGAGGCCCACACCTGCGCCCGCCCGGGAGGCCGCAGCGCCGCCCAACAGCAGCGGCACCAACTGCTCGCAGAAATCGCAGACAACGACCGACAACACCTGATTTTACTCACCGCCACCCCCCACAGCGGCATCGAAGCATCCTTCCTGTCCGTTCTCGGTTTGCTCGATCGCCGCTTTGCAACCTGGGAGCTCGACAACCTCACCCAAAACCAGCGCATCGAACTGGCCCGCCACTTCGTCCAGCGGCGCCGCGCCGACGTAAAACGCTGGCTGGGGGACGAGACGCCCTTCCCGGAGCGCACGTCCCATGATCGCCCCTACAAGCTCTCCAAAGAGTACAAAACCCTGTTCGAGGACGCCTACAACTTCGCCCGGGGCCTGGTGAAAACGGCCACCGGCGAGATGAGTTACGCCCAGCGACGGGGGCGGTACTGGGCAGCCCTGGCCCTGATCCGCTGCGTTATGTCCTCCCCGGAGGCCGCGATCGCCACCTTGGGGAAACAGGCCGAAAAGGCCGCCGAAACCGAGGCGATCGCGGAAATTGACGAAGATCTGATGGTCGCCTACACCTACGACCCCACGGACCGGGAACAGGCCACCGATGCCCAACCCGCGATCGCGATCGAGGGGGGAGGGTCCACCTACAAAGACCGCGATCGCCGGAAACTGCGGGAGTTCATCCGATCCGCCGAACAACTCAAAGGCCCCAAAGACGCCAAACTACAGGCCGCCGCGGCCACCGTCGCCGAACTCCTCGACCAGGGCCTGCACCCGATCGTCTGGTGCCGGTACATCGCCACGGCCAACTATCTCGCGGCCGAATTGCGGACCCGGTTGGAGAAAAAGCGCCAGGACCAAACCCGGGTCATCGCCATCACCGGGGAACAGTCGGAAAGCGAACGGGAGGCGCGGCTCGAAGAATTGACCCAGTACCCCCGGCGGGTTCTGGTCGCCACGGACTGCCTCAGCGAGGGGGTGAACCTGCAGGAGCACTTCAACGCCGTGCTGCACTATGACCTCCCCTGGAACCCCAACCGCCTGGAACAGCGGGAAGGCCGGGTCGATCGCTACGGCCAGAGCGCCCCGGAGGTACACAGTTATCTGCTCTACGGACAGGATAACCCCGTCGATGGCGCCGTGCTGGAAGTGCTGATCCGCAAGGCGGTGGAAATTCACAGAACCCTGGGCATCACCGTCCCCGTGCCGATGGACAGCGCCACTGTCTCTGAGGCGGTGTTCAAGTCCCTGTTCGATCGCCAAACGGATGCCGAGCAACTGTCGCTGCTGGATCTGCTTGACGAGGAGGAGCTCCCCGTCGAGCGGGTGCACAAAAGCTGGGATCGCGCTGTGGAGCGGGAAAAGGTCAGCCGCACCCGGTTCGCTCAAGCGGCTATCAAGCCGGAGGAGGTGGAGCGGGAATTGTTGGAGAGCGATCGCGTTTTGGGGAGCACCGCCGATGTGGAGCGGTTCGTCAAAGATGCCTGTGCCCGGCTGAATGCCTCGTTGCAGAAGAAGAAACGGGGTTGGCGCCTGCCTTCCATTCCCCCGGTTTTGCAACCCCGCCTGGGGGACCAGCCGCGGCTGATTGCATTTGTTTCGCCGACGCCGGAGGGGGCCGAATATGTGGGCCGTAACCATCCCCTGGTGGAGGGGTTGGCGCGGTATATTTTGGAGGACAGTTTGGAAAATGCCGAAAGTGCGATCGCCGGACGGTGCGGGTTGACGATGACGGACGCGGTGGAGCGGCGCACGACTTTATTATTGTTGCGATCGCGCTATTTATTTGAGAGCCCCCGAGTCGAGACGCTCCTGGCCGAGGAGTGTTTCGTGGCGGGGTTCACCGGACCCCCGTCAAACCCCCTGTGGTTGGAACCGGAGGAGGCGCAAAATTTGATCCGGGAGGCCGAACCCGTGGCGGATATGGCCCCGGTATTGAAGCGGCGGGACCTGGCGGAGGTGCTGGCGGGACTGCACCGCTTGGATGGGGAGTTGGAAGCGATCGCCCATATTCGCGCCCAAAATCTGGCTCAATCTCACCGCCGCGTCCGCAGCATCACGAAAGAGGGGCAAATTAAGGTCAAACCTCAGTTGCCGATGGATGTTTTGGGGCTGTTTGTTTTGCAACCGGCGGTGAGGAGGGAGTAGGGAGTGGGTTGGATCTGAAACTGCCAATATCGCGATTTTTTTTAAAACCACAGAGGCACAGAGGACACGGAGGAGTTATTGATGGAGATTTAATCATCCCACTCCCTAATCCCCAGCACTATATCAGGAGAAACAATGGCTAATTTATCGGGGTTACAAATTGAAGGAAATTTGATTGTCTCTGACCTGACTTCGGATTTGTTGGCCGGGGATATCAAGGGTCAGGCGGCTGAGGATTTCGGACTCGGAAAAAGTGACAAGTTGGCGGATGAAATTGCGATCGCCTGGGGGGATGCGAAGGCCTACTGGGCGGCGTTCCGGCGGGCTTTTTCCCGGCTACCGGAGGGGGATGCGGCGACGACGGCGACTCGGGAACAGTGGGTGGTGCCGCTGTTGCGGAGTTTGGGTTATGACCCGGTTTATGTGGCCAAGGCGGAGGTGGTGGAGGGGCTCACCTACGCCATTTCTCACCGGGCCGAACCGGGGGCGGATAAACCTCCCGTGCATATCGTTGGGGCGGGGGTGCGATTGGAGGAGCGCCCCCCCAGTGGCACGCCACGGCTTTCAGCCCATGCCCTCGTACAGGAGTACCTGAACCGCACGGAACACCTGTGGGCGGTGGTTACGAACGGGCTGCGGTGGCGTCTGCTGCGGGATTCCAGCCTGATGACGCGGTTGAGTTATATCGAATTTGACCTGGAACAGATTCTCGACGGGGAGAATTTCGCGGAATTTGGGCTATTTTATCGCCTGTTTCACCGATCGCGGCTTCCCCGGGATGCGGACGACGCCGATCGCTGTCTGCTGGAATTTTACCACCAGGAGTCCCTGCAGCAGGGGGGACGGGTGCGCGATCGCCTGCGGGACGGGGTGGAACGGGCCCTGGTGCTCTTGGGGACGGGGTTCCTTCAGTGGCCCTCTTCCCCTAGCCCCTTCTCCCTCGGGGAGAAGGGGGACAAGAGTTCTTTATCCTCGGGACTCTCGGGGCCCTCTTCCCCTAACCCCTTCTCCCTCGGGGAGAAGGGGAACCAGTCGGAGGAGAAGGGCAACAATAAACTCTTACCCCCCCTCGCCCCCAGGGAGAGGGGGCCGGGGGGAGAGGGCGCAACCACCTTTTACCGCCTACTGCTGCGGCTGATTTACCGCCTACTGTTTTTGATGGTGGCTGAGTCCCGGGGCGCCCTGCTGGCGGGTTCGGACGCGGAGAAGGCGCGAATTTACACCGAATATTACAGCATCGAGCGATTGCGGACGATCGCCGAAAAACCCAGCTATCGGCGGGAGGGATATCAGGATTTGTGGCAGGGGTTGCGGGTGACGTTCGCTTTATTTGACGAAAATTGGCGGGGGCGGCTGTTGGATTTGTCCCCTTTGAACGGGGATTTATTCGGGTCGGAATCTTTGGCGGAATTGGACGAGTATGCGATCGACAACCACGACTTAAAAACGGCGATCTGGCACCTGTCTATGTACGAAAATAAGGGTCAGTGGCGGCGGGTGAATTACGGCGCCTTGGATGTGGAGGAGTTGGGCAGCGTCTACGAAAGTTTACTGGATTTCAACCCCAAAATTGAGTGCAAGTCCGGGATTTACTATTTCCGTTTGGTGACGGGAAGCGATCGCAAAACTACGGGCTCTTATTACACCCCCCCGGCTTTGGTGGGACAGTTGATCGAAAGTGCGCTCGAACCGGTTATTGCCCAACGATTGCAGTCTGTGGGGCCCTCTTCCCCTAGCCCCTTCTCCCTCGGGGAGAAGGGGGACAAGAGTTCTTTATCTTCGGGGTCCTCGGGGCCCTCTTCCCCTAACCCCTTCTCCCTCGGGGAGAAGGGGGACCAGTCGGAGGAGGAGGGAAACAATAAACTCTTACCCCCCCTCGCCCCCAGGGAGAGGGGGTCGGGGGGAGAGGGAAAATGGGAAATCCCCCCCCACCTACAAAAGCGGATGCTGGAAATTGCCCGACAGTTTCGCAAGGAACCGACCCCCAGCGAAGCGATTTTGTGGCAAGCTTTGCGGCGCCGACAACTCGAAAACCGCAAATTCCGCCGACAGCATCCCATCGGAACTTTTATTGTCGATTTCTTCTGTTGGCAAGAACGCTTAATTGTCGAAGTAGACGGCCCCATTCACGAACGCCAACGGGAAGCGGACCGACAGCGACAGGAACTTTTGGAGTCCTTGGGCCTGCATTTTGTCCGAGTCACCAGTGAGGAGGTGGAAAATAACCTTCCCAAAGTGTTGGAGACGATTAAACAGTCCTTTGGACTTTTGGGACCCTTGGAACCCTCGGAGCCCTCTTCCCCTAGCCCCTTCTCCCTCGGGGAGAAGGGGGACAAGAGTTCTTTATCCTTGGGGTCTTTGGGGCCCTCTTCCCCTAACCCCTTCTCCCTCGGGGAGAAGGGGGACAAGAGTTCTTTATCCTCGGAGTCTTTGGGGCCCTCATCCCCTAACCCCTTCTCCCTCGGGGAGAAGGGGAACCAGTCGGAGGAGGAGGGAAACAATAAACTCTTACCCCCCCTCGCCCCCAGGGAGAGGGGGCTGGGGGGAGAGGGAGAAGCCGCCCTCCTCTCCCTGAAAATCTGTGACCCTGCCTGCGGTTCGGGGCACTTTCTCCTGGCGGCGGCGCGGCGTTTGGGGAAGGAGTTGGCCCGGGTGCGGACGGGGGAGGCACAGCCGGGACCCGAACCGCTGCGACAGGCGATTCGGGATGTGATTCAACATTGTATTTATGGGGTGGATTTGAATCCCTTGGCTGTGGATTTGTGCAAGGTGGCGTTGTGGATTGAGGGGTTCTGTCGGGGGTTGCCGCTGAACTTTTTGGACCACCGGATTAAGTGCGGTAATTCCCTCGTCGGGGTGTTGGACGTGGATTGTTTGGATGAGGGGATACCGGACGCGGCTTTTAAGGCGATGACGGGGGACGATAAGAAGGTTGTCGCCAGTTTTAAAAAGCGCAACAAGCAGGAACTTAAGGATATTGAAACCGGACAGTTATCGCTGGTTTTTGAAGACCCGAAATCGGCGGGACGCCAGGAGTATGCTAAGGAGTATCAGGCCTTGGGTGAGAGTCCGGAAACGACGACGGATGAGGTGAAGCGGAAGGCGGAGGAATACCAACTGCTGCACAGTCCGGATAATTTGAAATGGTGGCGCGATCGCACGGCTTGTAATTTGTGGACGGCCGCATTTTTTACCCCCCTGACGTTGCAGAATTTGCAGTTAATTCCTACTTCGGCGACCTTGCATCGGGTGTTGGAAGGGGCGACGGCGGAGGAGTTGACGCGGGAGGGGACGGCTTTATTTGCCATCATAGATGCGGCGAACCGGGTGGCGGATTCTTATCGCTTTTTTCATTGGGCGATCGAGTTTCCGGATGTGTTCGAGAATGGCGGGTTTGACTGCGTTTTGGGGAATCCGCCTTGGGAACAATTACAAATTGCAGAAAAGGAGTTTTTTGCCGGGAAGGATGATACAATCGTTTCGGCAAAAACAAGCGTGGCACGGAAAAAGTTGATCGCCAAGTTGCCGCAGGAAAATCCGCAGTTGGCGAAGGCTTGGGCGGATGCCAAATATTTCGCGGACGCACAGAATAAATTTATCCGAGAGTCGCGGCGGTTTCCATTAACTGCCACCGGAAAAATTAACACTTATGCCGTTTTTTCAGAAACGGCAAGAAATCTGATTTCTGATTCTGGCTATGCGGGAATTATCGTTCCGACGGGTATCGCGACGGATGCGACTTGCCAGCATTTTTTTGGGGATTTAGTGAAAAAAAAATCATTGAAGACACTCTTTGATTTTGAAAATCGAAGAAAATTATTTTCCGACGTTGACAGTCGGATGAAATTCGCGTTGCTTGTCATCGGACAAGTAGAAATAAATACAACTGATTTTTCTTTCTTTTTGCTGGAGCCGAATCAAGTCAATGATTTATCCAGAAAATTTGAGTTGCAGCCCGAAGATATACAATTGATGAATCCCAATACTCTAACCTGTCCAATTTTCCGAACTCGCACGGATGCGGAATTGACGAAGAAAATTTATCGGCGAGTTCCGGTATTGGAAAACGAACAGACGGGCGAAAATCCTTGGGGAATTTCGTTTATGCAAGGATTGTTTAATATGTCTAGCGATAGCGGTTTGTTTTATGACGAACCGGGAAGCGATCGCCTTCCGCTTTATGAAGCAAAGATGTTTTGGCAATTCGATCATCGACATGGAACTTATCAGGGAGATAAAACTGAAAATCTGTCCATCGAAGACAAACAAAATCCCGATTATTCTGTTACGCCGCGTTACTGGGTCGATCGCACCGAAGTTGAAAATAAATTGGGCGATCGATGGGATAAAGAATGGCTGATGGCTTTGAGAAAAACTTGTAGATCTACGGATGAAAGAACATCTATATTGAGTCTCGTTCCTAGGTTTGGAATAAATGATAAGTCACCCTTGATTTTTGTCGGCAGTGAAAACATACCAAAAACGCCTTGTTTTCTGGGAAATATTAATAGTATTGTTTTTGATTTCATAACTCGTCAAAAACTCGGGGGTATAGATTTTAGCTTTTTCATCCTCAAACAACTTCCCATCATCCCCCCCGACTGGTACACCCCAGAAGACATCGAATACATCAGCAGCCGCGTCCTGGAACTGGTGTACACCACCCACGACATGAAACCCTTCGCGGCGGATATGGGATACAGCGGCGAGCCCTTCATTTGGGACGAAAACCGCCGCGCCATATTAAAAGCGGAATTAGATGCAAAATACGCCCGCCTCTACGGGCTCACCCGGGACGAGCTCCGCTACATCCTGGACCCCGCCGACATCCACGGCGACGACTTCCCCAGCGAAACTTTCCGAGTCTTAAAAAACAATGAAATGAAAGCCTATGGAGAATACCGCACGCGGCGCCTGGTATTGGAGGCGTGGGATAGGTTGGGTTGAGGGCCCTCTCCCTAAATCTTTCTGCCTCGGGGAGAGGGATTTAGGGGGAAGGGGGTGCGATCGCTTTTTTTTACAGGCAAGATGCCTGGGCTACTCATGTGGTAAAATAAATTCGATGGTGTTGCCCTATTTCATCTCCCGGCTGGTGGGATAATGGATGGGTAGGAAAGGCGCCGCCATCCCATCTGGTCGAACACCTGAACCGCTTGGGAATCAATTCCCAAGCTAATAGCCGAAATCATCTGAAGATGATTGGGGAAGTTATAATAACTGCGG
>NZ_JAYFER010000558.1:0-19665 GCF_055795065.1 Lyngbya sp. CCY1209 | reverse complement strand
AAATTCCCCAATCATCTTTAGATGATTTGAGCTATTAGCTTGGGAATTGATTCCCAAGCGGTCTGGATGTCTCACCCACCGCTCCCACCGCTCCCACCGCTCCCCCCGCTCCCACCGCTCCCACCACTCCCCCCGCCTCCTCCGCCCCTTCCGCCTCCATTCCCCATTGAGAAGCGTTATAAAGTGGAAATGGGGTGTCTTCCCCCCCAGACGAATTCCGTTCAATTCCAACCCATTTCACCCCCAGTAGCCATGCAAATTCCGCACAAGCTCCCGATCGCGATCGGACGACACCAACTCGGCGCGGCCCTGATCGGACTTTTGGCCCTGATGTACGGCCCCCTGCTGTTCCACTGGTACGACGGCTGGCTCAACAAAAGCATCAGCATCGAACACGAATATTTCAGCCACGGCCTGATCGGCTTGCCCTTCGCCGCCTACATCGCCGGGACGAAGCGCCAGGAGTGGGAACGACTCCCCGACCACATTCACCCCCTCGGGGGCTTTCTGCTGGGACTCGGCGGAGTCATGTATCTGAGCAACCTCTCCGATTTGGTGAATCTCTCCTTTCCCCTCGTCCTGGCCGGACTTTGCCTGTGGCTCAAAGGGATGCCGGGGTTGAAATTGCAGCGGATGCCGCTGCTGTTCGTGTTGCTGGCGACCCCGAACCACCTGCCCTATTTGATCGAGCCGCTGGCCTTGCCCCTGCAAGAGTTTATTGCCAACGTCGCCGGGTTCATCCTGATCCAGTTCGGCCTCCCGGTGACGGTCGATCAGATCTATCTCTACGTCAACCAGCAAATCGTGGAAGTCGCCCCCCACTGCGCCGGGTTGAAAATGTTATTCACCAGCCTCTATGTGGGGTTGATGTTATTGTATTGGACGGGTGCGATCGCTTCGAGAACCAAGACGATTCTTTTTCTGGTCGGCGCGGCTTTGACCAGCGTGGTGGCAAATATTCTCCGCAATACCCTGCTCACCTTGTTTCACGGCACGGGTCAAGACGGCCTGTTTCACTGGCTCCACGAGGGATGGGGAGGAGATGTCTACTCCGCCAGTATGTTGGGTCTGTTGGTTCTCCTGATGAACTGGATGCAACACAATTTCCCCGACGAACCCGAACCCGAAAACCATGAACAAATCAGCCCAGAATCTTGATCCGACTCCGGAAACCGACGCCGCTTCCCCCACCCCCAAACACCGCTTCAAAGCGTCTCACTGGCTGCTGTTGGGATTTTTGGCGCTCTTGCTGGTGGTGGGGACCCTCCCCGGCTACTTCCGGGGGGGATGGCTTTGGTCGGATTTTCCGCCCCTGTCCGTCTTACCTGAACTCCAGGCCATTCGCAAAGACGGTTTGA
Organism: Lyngbya sp. CCY1209; assembly: GCF_055795065.1. Lineage (NCBI taxonomy): Bacteria > Bacillati > Cyanobacteriota > Cyanophyceae > Oscillatoriales > Microcoleaceae > Lyngbya > Lyngbya sp. CCY1209. Next base: position 18,307 of record NZ_JAYFER010000558.1, on the reverse strand, counting down.
GCGTGCCGGGGTGGACTGTGGCGAACCAGAGGCTCATCCCGGTGGGGGGAAAAGAATGGTCGTTGCAGACCCTGGAACGGGACGGCGAGGAAGCGCTGCTGTTGCTGTTTCCCCAAAATTATTACAAGGATCAACCCCACGTCGAATGGATGGATCTCAACGGGTTTCAGCGGTGGAAAACGGATTCTTACCGCCACCTCAAATTTGGGGGGGATGATTCCGAGTCCGCCGCCGTCAGCGCCCGATTTTTCCGGGCTTGGACTTCCCGGCAAACCTACGCCGTCCTCCAGTGGTACGCTTGGCCCGACGGCGGTTCCCCCGCGCCTTCCCGGTGGTTTTTCGCCGATCGCAAAGCCCAACTGAAAGGCGATCGCGCCCCCTGGGTGGCGGTCAGCGTTCTGCTCCCCATCGAGCCCTTGGGTAACATAGAGGAAGTGGAGCCCCTGGCCGAATCCCTCGGCGAAGAGATTCAAACGGCACTAAGGTCAACGACATTTAAAATTGATAATTGACAATTGATAATTGATAATTATCAATTTGTTTTTCTGCCGGGGTGGCTCTTGTCAAACCGACTCCCGACTCCCTAATACCGACTCCCGCCATGTCCGATCGCTTTCGTTCCGCTCGATCCTTTTCTCTGGCTGTCCTCTACTCGATTTGTGGGGCGATACCATTGGCGATCGGGATTTGGGGTTCGGAGTCCCGCGCGGAAATTCCCAGCCGCTGCGTCCTGCCCCAATCCTACGTCAATCAACCCCTGCCGCGAGTTGGAGAACCGGCCCGAGTCGAACCCAACTGGCCCGACCTGTTGGAATTGTTCCGCAATCCCGACAGTCCCACGATGACCCAGCCGTCGGCGATTCCGGTGGAGCCGTCCATATTTCAGGGGCCGATCGGCGATCGCCTGAAAAGTTACGAACTCGGCCCGGGCGACCAAATTTTTATCGATGTCATCGTCAACGGCCAGCGGTCGGCCGAATTGACCGTCCCCAACGCCACCATCGGCCCCCAAGGGTCCCTGGTGATGCCCCTGATCGGGTTGGTGGAGTTGGAAGGACTCACTTTGGAGCAAGTCCGCCAAGATATTTTGTCCCGAGTGGCCCGGTTCGTCAAAAATCCGGAGGTGGTGGTTTCCCTCGTCAACCAGCGGCCGGTGCGGGTGACGGTAACGGGAAAGGTGGCCCGGCCGGGTTTTTATCCCCTTTCGGCGCCCGAGTTGGTGGTCGCCCTCACCACCGCTGGGGGAACCACCAGCGCGGCGGATCTGCGGCGGGTGGTGGTGCGGCGGACGCTCCCGGACGGGAAAGTGCTCGAAAGCGAAATCGACCTGCTGACGCCCCTGCTGCTGGGCCTGAAACCGCCGGACGTGCGCCTGAGCGATCGCGACGTGATCCTCGTCCAGGCCCAAGAAGTCAGCCCTACCCAAGGCTCCGAGCGCGACCTGCTGGAAACCTACAGCCTCGCCGCCACGCCCACCCCGGCCCAGGTGACGGTGGTGGGGGAAGTGGTCAAACCCGGTTTTTACGCCCTTCCGGCCGGTGGCACCCGGGTCTCGACGGCGCTGCTGGCGGCCGGTGGCGCCACCCTGACGGCCGACTTGCGGACCGTTTTGGTGTGTCGCACCACGGTAGACGGCCGGGTTCTGGAAGATATCGTCGATCTGTACACCCCCCTGGCCGAAGCGACGGCCATCCCGGATGTCTCCCTCTCCAACGGGGATTCGATCATCGTGCCGAAACTGCCCCCCGATATCGACGAGCGGGACTACGATCGCAAATTGGTCGCCAATTCCACCTTAGTCACCCAGCAGATCACCGTCCGGATTCTCAGCTACGCCGGTAATACCGTCGGTGCCGTGGCGTTGCCCAACGGTAGCACCTTCATTGACGTACTCGGCAACGTCCCCCTGGAAACCGGCGATCTCGAAGAAATTGCGCTGATCCGATACGATCCGCAACGACGCCAACCCATCACCCGCATTCTGAACGGAAAAAGCGTGCTGATGGGCAATCCGGAGGACAACATCCTCCTGCAAGACGAGGACGTGATCGTCGTCAACCGCAACCTGATCACTCGAATTACCTATTTCCTGAATACGTTTACCCAACCCTTCCGCGATATCTTGGGATTTACCCTCTTCTTCCAACAACTGACCGATTCGGCCGAAAATCTTTTCGGTCCGGCGGCGGGCGAGGAGGGAACCAACTCGGGCAATGGTGGGAATTCGGATAATAATAATTAGGGTGTCGGGTGGGGGGAAACCGTCCCTCGTGATCGACGGGCGGCGATCGATGAATTCCCCTCCACTTCTTCTACAGGTTCAAGCCAACCCCAAGTCGGACATTTTGAAGTTATGACTCTACCGATTGTCAAACGATATCTGATTGCCTTTGAACATTACAAACTCGCCGGCTTGGCGACGTTCGTGGTCGGCTTGGGGGTTTCCGGGGCGGTCGGCATGATGTTGGAATCCCCCCCCAAACCCCCTTACGAGGCGACGGGAGTCCTGACCTACAAAAATCCTCCGGTTCTGTTTTCGGAAACGGGTCAGAGCATCCGACAACAGGGACAGCAACTCACAGACCGGATGTTGCTTCAACCCCGGGTGATCGAGACGGTGCTGACGAGTCTGGCCCTCGATCCCCGGCAGTTTCAAAGAAGTTTGAAGGTGGTGGTCAAGAATAGCGAAGAGGGGGGCGGATATATTGAAGTCAAATATAAAGATGCCAGCCGCGATCGCACCGTCGAGGTGGTGAACCTGTTGATGGAAGAGATGATCGAACAGAGTCGTCTGATCAATACCGAACACCTCCGCAATATTATCGACACCATCCGCGATCGCATGGGACCGGCTGAAGCGGAGCTTCGGGAAGCTCAAAATACTCTGGAAGATTACGACAAGCGGGAAGGTGCCACCCTGTTGGCTTTGGAGAGCGGCGCGCTACCCCAATCGATCATCGCCAATGACAATCAGCTCGAACAGTTGCAACTCCAACTCGAAGCCTTCGACGCCCAAATTGCCAGTTTGGAATCCCGGCTGGGTTTGACGGTGGATCAGGCCTATGTCTCCCAGGCTCTCACCGCCGATCCGATCATCGCCGAATTGCGGGTGCAACTCTACCAGATTGAATCCCAGTTGGAATTGCTCCGCAAGGATTACACGGACGCCTACCCACCGGTGGCGGAACTGCTCAAGCAAAAACAGGCCGCGGAGCGACAATTGCAGGAGCGGGCTTCGGAAGTCCTTGGTGGGGACGGGATCGTCGCCCCCCTGAGACGGGTTGACCAAATTCGGGTCGATTCGGCCCTAGACCCGGCCCGACAGCAGCTTGCCCAAAATTTGATCGCCCTGCAAACTGAGAAAGAAACCCTGGTTCAACAGATCGAAAGTACCCGGGAGGTGGGGGAAAAATTGCGCCGGGAGTACGCCACCATCCCCAACAAGCAAATGGAGAAACTCCGCTTGGAGCAACAGGTGGCTTACAAACAGGCGCTCTACGACAAAATGCAGGCCCAGTTGGCTGATGCCCAGGCGGCGGAGGCGGAAACCGTCAGTAGTTTGCAGGTGGCTCAGGAGGCGTTTGCCCCGGATGTGGAGGAACCTCCGCCCCCGCCCAATTTGATTTTGGTGATGGCGATCGGCGGATTTGGCGGGGTCGTCGGCGGTGCGGTGCTGATTTTCGTGTTGGGAATGTTGAGCGGCCAATTCTACACCTGGGAGGAAATCCAGGGGGCGTTCCGGGAGCGGGAAGTGCCGGTTTTCGGGGTCGTGCCCAATGTCATGCTGTTGGACGACCATTTTGAGGAGATGCCGTTGCTCCTCAATCCTCGATCGCCCTATTTGGAAGCCTACGAAAAGGTGCGGAGCAGTTTGTTCCGCGGCACCGAAACCGCCCCCACAGTGGTGCTGATCACCAGCACGAAGGGGCCGGAGGGCAAAACGCTGACGGCTTACAATTTGGCGATCGCCACGGCCCGGGCCGGAAAGCGGACGCTGCTGATCGAGGCGGATCTGCGATCGCCCTCCCGGGTCGAAAAATTGCGGTTGGCCCCCGATCCCCAGGGGCGGGTGGAGCCGCTGCGCTATTACGGGGATTTGAACGAGTGCATCCGCCTGGTCCCCGATATCGCCAATCTCTACGTTATTCCCTCTCCGGGGCCGCTGCGGGGGGTGACGACGGTACTCGAATCGAGCGAGATGCGCCGACTGCTGCGGGAAACTCGCCATCGATTCGACGCGGTGATCGTCGATGCACCCGCTTTGAGCGACAACAACGATGCCCTGACCCTCGAACCCCTGACGGACGGCATGGTGATGGTGGCCCGGCCCAGTTGCACCGCGTCGGCTCAGATGAATCAACTCGCGGATCAGTTGATGGAAGAGGACGATGAAGAAGCGGAGTCCAAAAAATACCGCCCCCGCCTCCTGGGAGCGATTATCAACGGGGCGGATATTCAGGTCGATTTCGACGAAGAGGAGATGGAGGGCGGGGAAACTCAACCCGCGCCGAGCGCCTTGGAACAACCCGCCTTACTGCCAGATGACGAATCCATCCTGCAATTGCCCTCCCGAACCCGATATTAATTGATCATTGTCGGTTGTCAATTTTCGCCCCCGTCCCACACTCGAATTGTTGAAAGCGCCATCGAATCCCGTGCAAATTTGGCAGGCCGACCTCAATTTGGAGCCGGCTCAAATTCATCGATTTGAAAAACTTCTCGCCCCCGACGAGGGGGAACGGGCGCGGCGGTTTCGCTTCGATCGCGATCGCATTCATTTCACGGTCGCCCGCGGCATCCTGCGCCAAATTTTGAGTCCCTTGGCCGGCGTTTCTCCGGAAGATTTGACCTTCGGTTACGGCGATCGCGGAAAACCCTATTTGACAACCGGAAATGAGGGCGGAAAACTCCAATTTAATGTCTCCCATTCCGGCGGACGGGCGCTGTACGCCGTCGCCTTCGAGCGGCGCGTGGGGGTCGATTTGGAGTCGTTCCGACCCGTGGAAGGGTGGCAACTGGCGCGGCGATTTTTCTGCGATCGCGAATCGGAAAAACTGCGTTTGGAATCCCCTGTGGAGCGACAGACCGCCCTATTTTTCCAGCTTTGGACGGCAAAAGAAGCCTTTTTAAAAGCGACGGGAACCGGATTGATCGGCTTGAAAGATGTGGAAATATTGTGGAATAATTCCAGGGAAATATACCTGTCAAAAATCGCCGGAGATTCGGTCAATAACTGGAGTTTAAAACCCCTGAATTTGGGCGAAAATTGGGCTGCTTCCGTGGTCGTAGAAGGTCGGAATTTAGACATCGAATCCACGCCCAAAATCTGGGACTTTCATCGAGCATTCCAGTCGTCCTGATCGGGGGAGCCGGGGGGAATCAAAAATCGTCCACCAGGGAACTCAGGCGCTTGAGGAGCGGATCGGTTTCCTCTTCTGCGGGCGGTTCCGGCGGGGGGGCAGGGGCGGCATCCGGCGGCGGTTCGCCGTTGTGCCGAGTCGGCGGTGACATTTGGGACGCTTGGGCGATCGCATCCGTGGCGACATCGAGTTTCTGGGCGATCGCCGTTTGGAATTGGGCCAGTTGCTGGGCGAGTTGGAGCACCTGTTTTTCGAGTGGCTCGGTTGAGTGGCTCTGAGTCGGAGTCTGAACGCGACGGTCCAACTCCGCCAATTGCGTCTGAAGCTTCGAGAGACCCTCTTCGATGCGCCGCAGGTTGGGAGGGGGGGGAAACGGGCGATCGCCCGGCGCTTCCGAAGCCGTCGCGGCCGGTGTCGTCGCGCCCGGCGCCGAACCGGAAACGGACAGAAACTGCCACAGGGCTTGCTTGCAGAGGTTGCTGAAGGTTTGATATTTCGTCAGAGACAGCTCTTTTTCGATCGCCTCCAATAGCGCTTGATCGGCGGCATCCTCCGTAAACGTAACAGATTGAGTCAGTTTTTTGTTAGCCCAGAGCATAGTTGAGAGTTCAGACGTACCGGCAAACCCGAAATCAGATGACCCCAGTGTATCAGAAGTCCGGTTCGCCGCAGCCCATCTCACCGACTCCCCGCCGGGCGAAACCCGACGGGGTTGAGGTCCGGCGGGAGAATCGGCGGCCCGCTCGACTACCGTTTGGCGAGTTGAGCTTCTCCGTAAACGAACTGTCCGAGGGCGTTGGCTTGGCGGGCCGGCTGGGCTAGGTGCGCCCGCAACTGAGCCTCTTTGAGCAGGGGTTGCAGGTCTTGCCAGAAGAATTCGCCGCCGCCCCCCGTAATGACGACATCCGTTACCCGTTCGGGCAGCCATTTCACCAGGCGATCGGACAGGTCCCGGGCGAAGACTTTCCGCAATTCCGGCACGATCGCATCCAAATCCGCCGGTTTGGTCGCCCCCCGAGGACGGTAGAAGCGCTGCCCCTGGGGTTTGTGAACCGCTTCGAGCAGGAACAGGGATTGGGAGTCGGCGCCCTCGATCTTGCTGGCGACCTGCTCGTAAAACTTGCTCATGGCAAACACTTCGCTCTGGGAAACCCCCCGGGCGAACCGGAACTTGTCCACGGTCAGAAAGTCGGTGGTCTGGTGTCCGACATCCACAACCGCCACGGAGAGCTCGGCGAAGTTGGGCATATCCTTACCCCCTTGAGCTTCGCACCAGATCAAACTACCGTATCCCTCCGGCATGACGCGGACGCTCTTAATATCGACGACGATCTGATCGCCCCGGAAGATCAACGTATTCGGACCGCTCAGAAGGCTGACGATCTGCTCTTTCTCCCGCTCGAACTGCTCCTGAGAGTAAAAAGGCAGGCCCAGCACCACGTCGAGATCTCCTTTTAAATTGAAATACCCCACGCAGGCGAAGATCTTGATCAGGGCATCGTTGATCTTGGAGGGATTCTCCTCCGGGTTGCCACCGAATAAACTGGCGCCGAAGTCGGCCGCGAGTTGCCCCACCGCATAGCCGGTACCCTGGTATTCCAACCAGAGATCCAACAGCGGGTCGGTATTTTTGGATTCAAAACCGCCCCCCCGAGCTTTTTCCACACTCAGTTGGGCGACGTTGGAGGGGATAAACACCACGTCGCCCGGGTTGCGCGTCACGCCGGCTTTGGTCGCGGTTCGCCCCAGGTCAATGCTGAGGATCGTCGATCGCCCCCCGACACCGGCAGTGGTGACTTTGGTGGTTGTGGAAGCTTTGGCTAAGGGAGATTGTCCGGGTCCGGGATGTTTGTCAATCATCTAAAAAATCCGTTACTTCTCGAAGACTCAAAATTATAATGCCTCATCTTTTGCCAGTTGCGTCCACGAAGATTTTCCTTTCACCCACAAAGATCCGGGTGTGCTCGGTACTCGGTGGGGCGGAGGAAGCCTATGAGGCCACTGGGGCCGAGGGGCACGAAGCCGGCAAATGAATGGATAATTGTCAATTGTCAATTTTTCCCCACTCCCCCGTCCGAGTTGCTTTATTACGGATTGTTACGTTAAATTTAGTTAAGATTATGAATATCTTCAACTCGAGCCGTCCACCCGGCTGCGCTTTAAAAAGCTTGATGTCTAGGATACAGAGGCAACTGAATTTATGAAAACATCTTGGAGAACCATCCTGCTCTGGACGATCCCGGCCCTCGTGATCGGGTTCTTCCTGTGGCAGGGGGCGTTTGCGACATCCCCGACGGATATCGCCCAAAACAATACGGCAAGCACTCGCATGAGCTACGGCCGATTCTTGGACTACCTGGACGCCGGGCGCGTCACCAGCGTTGATCTCTACGAAGGGGGTCGGACAGCGATCGTGGAGGCGGTCGATCCTCAACTGGACAATCGAGTTCAGCGGCTGCGGGTGGACCTGCCCAATAACGCGCCGGAATTGGTGTCCCGCCTGCGGGATGCCAACATCAGCTTCGACTCCCATCCCCCCCGCAACGACGGGGCGATTTGGGGGCTGCTGGGGAATTTGGTGTTCCCGATCTTGCTGATCGCGGGGCTGTTCTTCCTGTTCCGCCGCTCCAATAACGTCCCGGGAGGCCCCGGTCAGGCCATGAACTTTGGCAAATCCAAGGCCCGGTTCTCGATGGAAGCCAAAACTGGCGTTCTGTTCGACGACGTGGCGGGCGTCGAGGAAGCCAAGGAAGAGTTGCAGGAGGTCGTCACCTTTTTGAAGAAGCCGGAACGCTTCACCGCCGTCGGCGCCCGCATTCCCAAGGGCGTGCTCCTCGTCGGACCGCCCGGAACGGGTAAAACCCTCCTGGCTAAGGCGATCGCCGGGGAAGCTGGGGTTCCCTTCTTCAGCATCTCCGGTTCGGAATTCGTGGAAATGTTCGTCGGGGTGGGGGCATCCCGGGTGCGCGACCTGTTCAAAAAAGCCAAAGAAACGGCCCCCTGTATCGTGTTTATCGACGAGATCGACGCCGTGGGACGGCAGCGCGGCGCCGGCATCGGCGGCGGCAACGACGAGCGGGAACAAACCCTCAACCAGTTGCTGACGGAAATGGACGGGTTCGAGGGCAACACGGGGATCATCATTATCGCCGCCACCAACCGCCCCGACGTCCTCGACTCCGCCCTGCTGCGTCCGGGACGCTTCGATCGCCAGGTGATCGTGGATGCCCCCGACATCAAGGGCCGCCTGTCGATTTTGGAAGTCCACGCCCGCAACAAGAAATTGGCCGATGAGGTGTCTTTGGAAGCCATCGCCCGCCGCACCCCCGGATTTACCGGGGCGGACCTGGCGAACCTGTTGAACGAAGCCGCCATCCTCACGGCCCGCCGCCGCAAAGAGGCTATCACCATGCCGGAAATCGATGATGCGGTCGATCGCGTCGTCGCCGGCATGGAAGGGACTCCCCTGCTCGACGGCAAAACCAAGCGCCTGATCGCCTACCACGAAGTCGGACACGCGATCGTTGGCACTCTCATCCCCGCCCACGATCCGGTTCAGAAAGTCACCCTGATCCCGCGTGGACAGGCTCGGGGCTTGACCTGGTTCATGCCGGACGAAGACCAAGGCCTGATTTCTCGGGCGCAGATTATGGCCCGGATTACGGGGGCTCTGGGGGGCCGCGCGGCGGAGGATGTCATCTTCGGCGATGCGGAAGTCACCACCGGCGCCGGCGGCGACCTACAGCAGGTGTCCGGGATGGCCCGCCAGATGGTGACTCGCTACGGGATGTCTGACCTCGGTCCGCTGTCCCTGGAATCCCAGCAGGGCGAGGTGTTCCTGGGCCGGGATTTGGCGACCCGCACTGAATATTCCAACCAGATCGCTTCCCGCATCGACTCTCAAATTCGGGCGATCGCCGAACATTGCTACAACGACGCCTGCCAGATCGTTCGCGAAAATCGGGTGGTCATGGACCGCCTCGTTGACCTGCTGATCGAGAAAGAAACGATCGACGGCGACGAATTCAGGCAAATTGTGGCGGAATATACTGAAGTTCCCGAGAAAGAACGCTTCGCCCAAGTCCTCTAATCCGACTCGGAAATCCGTTGGAAATTTTGACCCGGCCTCTCGAAGAAGCCGGGTTTCTTTATTGTGAATGAATCGATTAAACTGTTATGGCAGGCAATAGCCAAGAGGCAACAGGCGATCGGGCGAAACCACCTCCATCGTCCGGGTTCCACCATCGGTCTATATCCGAACTGTTCTGGCTATTGCTGCAATAAAAAATAAATGGATAATCAGGCAACCTGACAGATGACCACACCAGCAGAATATCAACAACGTCGCGAACGGTTGATGGCAAAAATTGGCGGCGGTACGGCGATTTTCCGAAGTGCACCGATGGCCGTCATGCACAACGACGTAGAATATTCTTACCGCCAAGATAGCGATTTTTTCTACCTCACCGGATTTAACGAACCCAATGCCGTCGCCGTCCTCGCCCCCCACCAGGAAGAACACAAGTTCGTCTTATTCGTCCAACCCAAAGATCCGGAAAAGGAAACTTGGACGGGATACCGGGTCGGGGTTGACGACGCCAAAACCGTTTATGGGGCTCACGAGGCTTATTCAATTGATGAATTGGACGAAAAACTGCCCCAATACCTCCAAAAAGCCGATCGCATCTATTACCGTTTGGGACGGGATAAAAAATTCAACGAAACCGTCCTCAACCACTGGCAAAAGTTGATGCGGGTTTATCCGAAACACGGCACCGGACCGATCGCCATTCAAGATGCCGGAACCCTCCTCCACCCCCTGCGGTTGGTGAAAAGTGAATCGGAATTGGAACTGATGCGAAAGGCGGCGCAAATTTCCGTGGAGGCCCACGAGCGGGCGCGGGAATTTGCCCGACCCGGACAGTACGAATATCAGGTGCAAGCGGAACTCGAATATCTGTTCCAACAACACGGTGGAACCCCCGCCTATCCTTCCATCGTCGCCTCCGGAAAAAATGCCTGCATCCTCCACTACATTGAGAACGATCGCCGGATGGAAGACGGGGATTTATTATTGATTGATGCCGGTTGTTCTTACGGGTATTACAACGCCGACATCACCCGGACGTTTCCGATCAACGGCAAGTTTTCCCGGGAACAAAAGACGATTTATGAGTTGGTTTTGACAGCTCAAATTGCTGCGATCGCACAGGTCAAACCGGGCAATCCCTACAAACAATTCCACGAAACGGCGGTGCGGGTTCTGGTGGAAGGATTGATGGATTTGGGATTGCTGCAAGGGGATATCGAGGAGATTATCAAGGAAGAAAAATATAAACCCTTTTATATGCACCGCACCGGCCACTGGCTGGGGTTGGACGTGCACGATGTCGGCGTTTATCAGTGGGGCGAAGAACCGCAATTGTTGCAACCCGGACAGGTGTTGACGGTGGAACCGGGGATTTATATCGCCCCGGATATCAAACCCGTGGAAGGACAGCCGGAAGTGGACGCACGGTGGCGGGGAATTGGCGTCCGAATTGAGGATGACGTGTTGGTGACGCCGGACGGCTGCGAAGTCCTGACGGCGGGGGTTCCGAAGTCGGTGGAGGCGATGGAACGTTAACAGAACGTGAGTTCAACTCCCAACCCTTGGTTGTTGCGCTTTAGCGCCTCAGAGTTCATGGGGGCTAAAGCCCAACAACGCCGATTAGAACCCGGGGTTAATTAAATAATTATAAAGAATCGGAAGACCCCGATCGCACGACAACTAAAATATTGTCATTTCTTCTAGAATATCTGAAGACAATGCTGGCAAAATCTTGGCATTTCGTTCTCGCGCTGAGTGCGATCGCTTCGTTGACGGGTTTGGGAACGGATGCGATCGCAATCCCTAGTTTTTCTTCCCAGGAATCTGAACCCTTTCCAATTGCCCAAACTGCGGCGGGTTACTGTACCGTCGCCGACCCGACCGGGACGCCTTTAAATGTGCGTGCGACTCCGGGGGGAGACATTATCGGCACTTTGGATAACGGGGAAGTGGTCGCCGTGGGGGTGACGGACGGCAGCGAGGGACCGGAGTGGACTCGCATTATTCAACCCTACGAAGGTTATGTTTGGAGCGACTATTTGACCGACTGTTCCTAATTGATATCAAATTCGGCGAAAGGGCGCAAGGTTGGCGCCCCGGCACCCCGAAAGTTGATTTTGTATGATCGTGAAATGGGTGGGATCGCGCCGCGAAAGAAAGGGTTGACGGATGGCGGCGACTCGTGGTAGGATTTGACTATATTCTCCATAATGGGAGTGGTTGCAAAAATAAAATTTTGTCGCCTATTCCCATTATAAAAATAATAGCACGAAAAAAACAAAAAAGAAAGGGGAAGCGGAAAAAAAATGTGTCCCCATGCTCAAGTCAAAAAAATGTGAACCCGTCATTTCAATTTCCAGAGTTGTCGGGCTTCTATAGCCGGTTCGAGTTGTCCGTATTTCGCCTCAACCAATTCGCGCAGGTTTTCGGAGGGTCGAAATAGGAAGAGAGTCGAATTTTCGGGAATCAGGGATAAATTAGGTTCCGGGTCCATCAAAATCAATTCCACATCATCATCGAGCAAGTAAGCGAGGGAAATCAAGTCGCCCATATTCGTGCCGTTACCCGAATCGGCAATCAAAACCGGGGCATCCGCCGCGTTAATTTGTGTGGCAATTTGAGCGTTAAAATAGCTGAGGTTTTTGCTCCACCAGGTCGATGCAGTGGCACTCATGCCGAGAGAAACGAGACTCGCCGTCAGCAGCAGGGCGAAAATTCCCCGCCAGAGATATTCCCCATCGAACAAGGATTGGCGGCCGGTGCTGAGGTGAGTTCCCAGCAAAAAGGCGACGGAAATTTGAACAGCCGGAAAGCAACAAATCAAATAGCGTGTGACAGCCGATCGCTGTCCTCCCAGCAACAAATCCGGCAACACCAACAAGATAAATGGCACAAAAATTGCGGTGAGAATAAATAGGCGAGTCGGGCGATCGGTCATCTCGCCGAGATAAAATAGGGCCGCCAGAATCAGGAGCAAAAACGGCAGGCGAAAAACGTAAGTCCAGACATTATAAAATCCGAAATCGATATCGACCAATAAAGACGTGAAACCGAGGATCCAAAATTTAGCCAAGTGGAGCAAATCGACCGATTGTTCTGCCCAGCTAGTACGGGATTGCAGGTCAGAAAAATTATTGATAATAATAAAAATCCAGGGGCTATAAAGAATCGGAAGTAAAAGGATGGCGACCGGAAATTTGGGAATCGAAAAACGGCCGCGGGACGGGATAACGGGCGGGGGTTCGGACAAGAAAATTAACAGTCTCCAGGCGACGTGGCCGGCGATCGCGAGGCTAAAAAAGAGATGGGTGTACAAACCCAAGGTGCAGGCGAAAATGTAACATCCCCACCAGAAGCAATGGTCAGTGCGGACGGCTTTGAGCAAAACCAAGCTGGCGGCGATGATGAGTGCCGTCATTAAGCTATATTGGCGGGCGGTTTGGGCGAACAGTAGGTCAAAAGGAGAGAGGGCGAGTAATGTGGTGGCGGTTAAAGAAATGAGGGGAGATTGGAAGAGTTCCCAGGCAAGGGCGTAGATGAGGGGCAGGGAAATGAGGCTGATCAGGGCGGGAAGCAGGCGGGAGGCGAAAATGGAACCGCCGAAGCCTTTCATCCAACCCCGGGCGATGAGATAGTACAGGGGCGGGTGGTGGGGGTTGGTTTTGAGGGATTCGACGGTGTCGGCGGCGGTGCTCTTGGGTTTGGGGCGCTGGTATTTGAGGAGATCTGGGGGGGAAAAGATGCGATCGCCGAATAAGTCCGCACTCACTTCCTCGGCGGTGAAGCCGGCCGATCGCAAATTGGTGTAAACTTCATCATGCCAGTACACTTTGCGATCGAGGGCGACAAAGCGAAAGGCCACCCCGATGCCGATGGCGACGATCAACACGAACATGAGGAGGCGAGGGTGTCGGTTCACGAACACCTGGGGCTGATAGAGCATTCCTGGAATTGATGATTTTCGTTCAATCATAAAGGCAGGGATTTCTCCCTGCCTCAAGATTTGCACAAATTGGTTGTTTAGATCAAAGCGATCGCGCCGTCAGGTTCGAGTTTAGTACAGCGAACCGGAGGGACGGTGGACGATGAAGCTAAGAACCTGGCACTGCTTCACGTTGTCGAAGCCCATGACGCGGATGAAGCACTTAGGATACTCGCGGCGGCACTCATCGATCTCGGCCATCACTTCCCGGACGGTGGTGGCGTTGAACAGGGGCAGCTTCCAGAGGGTCCAGTAGTGCTGTTCGGGTGCGGAGGACTCGCTGAATTCGACCCCGGCGATGAAGCCCTGCTCCAGGATGTACTGGATCTGCTTCTGCATTTGGGCGTCGGTGAGGGGGGGCAGGTAGGAGAGAGTTTCGTAACGGCGCTCTTTGGGTAGTGTTTGCATGGTTCGTTTTCGGTGTAATTGTTGGGGGTCGATATGTTGAGTTTTCCACCCCTCGACCCGAACGCACCGCTAGGGGTGAGGTTCCGAGTCGGGGGTCGATTCGGTTTGGGGGTTGGATTCGGAAACACTCAGTTGCGTCATGCGTTCGAGGTAATGACGGCGGTGTTCCATATTGGCCTGCTGAATTCCGGCGCGGACCATTTCCGGCAGGTAATCGGCGATCTCTTCGGCCAGATGCGATCGCACGGTGAGGACCCGAAACGCCAGTTCCTGGTTTTCCCGGAATAACTCCTGCAGGTAAACCTCGCCGTCCTGAATTTTGCCCGTCGAGGAAAACCCGTTGAGCCAGATCGCCAAACCCGGATTGGTTTCCCGCAACTGATTCGCGATCGTCCGGACAGCCTGGTAAGTCAGGTAACTCGTCAGTACCTTGGTCGTGTCCTTGGCAACTTTTTTGATATCCATGTTCCGAGACCAACCCCAATCGAGACTTCTAGTTTGAGATATTGGATTGAGTTGTATCCGCAGCTCTCCGAAATTGTCAAGTCAGACCGGATACGCCCAATCCAAATCCCTCCCGAAATCTCCGGGGACTTACAGGGTGTCCATCGCCTCGAACTCGAACTTGATTTCCTTCCACAGTTCGCAAGCCACGGCCAGTTCAGGGCTCCACTTGCAGGCTTCGCGGATGACGTCGCCGCCTTCGCGGAACAGGTTGCGGCCTTCGTTACGCGCCTGAATGCAGGCTTCCAGGGCGACGCGGTTAGCCGTCGCGCCGGGAGCGTTCCCCCAGGGGTGTCCCAGGGTTCCGCCGCCGAACTGCAGGCAGGAATCGTCGCCGAAGATTTCCACCAGGGCGGGCATATGCCAGACGTGGATACCACCGGACGCCACGGGCATGACACCGGGCATGGAGGCCCAATCTTGGGTGAAGAAGATACCGCGAGAGCGATCTTCTTCGATGTGGTCTTCCCGCATCAAGTCCACGAAGCCCATCGTGATGCCTTTTTCGCCTTCGAGCTTACCGACGACCGTGCCGGAGTGCAGGTGGTCGCCGCCGGACATCCGCAGACACTTGGCGAGGACGCGGAAGTGGATGCCGTGGTTACGCTGACGGTCAACAACGGCGTGCATGGCGCGGTGGATGTGCAGCAGAATGCCGTTGTCGCGGCACCAGCGGGCCAGGGTGGTGTTGGCGGTGAAACCAGCCGTGAAGAAGTCGTGCATGATGATCGGGGTGCCGAGCTCTTTGGCGAATTCGGCCCGTTTCATCATTTCTTCGCAGGTGGGGGCGGTGACGTTCAGGTAGTGACCTTTGACTTCCCCGGTTTCGGCCTGGGATTTTTCGATCGCCTCTTGGACGAACAGGAAGCGATCGCGCCAGCGCATGAAGGGCTGGGAGTTGATGTTTTCGTCGTCTTTGGTGAAGTCCAGACCGCCTCGCAGGCACTCGTAGACGGCGCGGCCGTAGTTCTTGGCGGACAGACCCAGTTTCGGCTTGATGGTGCAGCCCAGCAGGGGACGGCCGTACTTGTTCAGTTTGTCCCGCTCGACGGTGATCCCGTGGGGGGGACCTTGGAAGGTCTTCAGGTAGGCGACCGGAATCCGCATATCTTCCAGACGCAGGCCCCGCAGCGCCTTGAATCCGAATACGTTCCCCACGATGGAGGTCAGCATATTGGTGACGGAACCCTCTTCAAACAGGTCGAGGGGGTAGGCGACGAAGCAGAAATACTGGTTGTCTTCGCCGGGAACCGGTTCAACGTGGTAGCAGCGACCTTTGTAGCGATCGAGATCCGTCAGCAGGTCGGTCCACACCGTCGTCCAGGTTCCGGTGGAGGATTCTGCCGCGACGGCTGCCCCGGCCTCTTCGGGGGGAACACCGGGTTGAGGAGAAACGCGAAATGCAGCCAGAATATCTGTGTCTTTGGGCGTGTAATCCGGCGTGTAATACGTCAGCTTATAGTCTTTTACACCAGCCTGATACCCGGCTTTTGATTTGGTTTGGGTTTGAGAGTAAGCCATAACTCCTTTATATCTCCCTTCTTAGGAATCGCTCTTTATTTCGGTCGATTTGCCGAATCATTAAAATAGTATCAACAAATGGATTCAGTTAACCTTGAATATTGTTAATATTTACATAACATTTGTTTATATTTCTTTTCAAAAAGCTACATTTGGCGATTTTCAAAACAAGGATCGTCCTCCCATATCATCAAATGGGAAAAAATAATATTAAATCTTGTAAACTCATGCCGTCATTCCCGTTATCTCAGGAGTTTGCCCCGCCCGGTTGATACACGGAGCAGCCAATTTGTCAAGGTTTCCCGGCGAATTGAATCGAAAAACCGATCGCGATTCAATCGCCCCGGCCCCCTTCAAATCGGCGGTGAATTCGTCAAATGGGCGATCGACTGGCAAAATCCTCGACGACTCGGGACGATCGCCGGCGATCGCCCCCCCGGCTCGAAATGGCGGGGACTCGCGGGTGAAAAAGCCAGATCGGAGCGGGGAGGGTATGATCGTGTCTGTAGTCCAGTGCCGACTGGGGGGGGATGTCTCGGCGAAGCCGACCCGCTCCCGACGATCGCCCATTCTGCGGAGGAAACAGCCCTTGATTCAGGCGACCCTGCACCAATTAAAAGTATTTGAAACCGTCGCCCGCCACGGCAGCTTTACCCGGGCGGCGGAGGAATTGCTGATCACCCAGCCGACGGTTTCCAGCCAAGTCAAACACCTCGCCCAAGGGGTGGGCTTGCCCCTATTCGAGCAAATCGGCAAACAACTGTACCTGACGGATGCGGGCCGGGAACTCTTGGCCACCTGCAAAGATGTCTTTGAACGGCTCGACAACTTCGAGATGACCGTCGCCGACCTCAAGGGCGCGAAACAGGGGCGGTTGCGGCTGGCGGTGGTGACGACGGCCAAATATTTCATCCCGCGACTGCTCGGATCGTTCTGCCAGCATTATCCGGCGATCGACATCGCCCTGCAAGTCGTCAACCACGAGCAGATCACCGAGCGGATGCTCGAAAACAAAGACGACCTCTACATCTTGAGCCAGCCCCCCGAAGACATCGACCTATGCAGCCAATCCTTTTTAGATAATCCCCTGGTGGTCATCGCCCGGGCCGACCACCCCCGGGCTCGGGAAAAAAACATCCCCATCAAAGCCCTCGACGACGAACCTTTCATCATGCGGGAATCCGGTTCCGGGACCCGGCGGGCCGTGCAGAAGTTGTTCGAGAAGCACAAAATCTCGGTGCGGGTGCGGTTGGAATTAGGGAGCAACGAGGCCATCAAACAGGCGATCGCGGGGGGATTAGGAATTTCCGTCCTCTCCCAACACACCTTATACTCGGAGGGGGACAGCAAAGAATTCGCCATCTTGGACGTCGAGTCCTTCCCCATCCAGCGGCGCTGGTACGCGGCCTATTTGCACGGCAAACAGCTCTCGGTCGTCGCCCAAACCTTTCTAGAGTATCTCCTCAAATGCGATGAATCCAAATGACCTGGCATTTGCCCCCGCCCTCGCACAGGCGCAACTGATCCGCAAAGGGGAGATTTCCCCCGTGGAGTTGGTGGAACTATACCTTGATCGCATCGAACAGTTCAATCCCCAACTGGGCTGTTACTTTACCGTCACGGCGGAAACTGCGATCGCCCGCGCCCACACCTGCGCCGAAGCCCTGGCCAAACCGGGCGCCGAGGTCCCCCCGTTTTGGGGCGTCCCCATCTCCATCAAAGATCTCAACCCCGTCGCCGGAGTCCCCTGCTCCTACGGTTCCCAGGTCCTCAAGGATCGGGTCGCCGCCTTTGACGATGGAGTAGTCGCCCGCATCCGCGAGGCCGGATTCATCATTTTGGGCAAAACCGCCACCCCGGAACTCGGTTCGCTCCCCTACACCGAACCCGAGGGATTTCCCCCCGCCCGCAACCCGTGGAACCCGGACTATACCCCCGGGGGTTCCAGCGGCGGGGCGGCGGCGGCGGTGGCGGCGGGACTCTGTGCGATCGCCCAGGGGTCCGACGGCGGCGGCTCCATCCGGGGTCCGGCCTTTTGCTGCGGCGTGGTGGGCATCAAACCCAGCCGGGGCAGAGTGTCCCACGCCCCCGTGGGCGACTACCAGAACGGCATTTCCACCAACGGCCCGATCGCCCGCACCGTAGCCGATGCCGCCGCCCTGCTGGACATGATGTCCGGCTACATCACCGGCGATCCCTACTGGTTGCCCGATCCAGAGGCTTCATTTTTGTCCGCCGCCGGCCGCCCCCCCGATCGCCTGCGGATCGCCGTTTCCACGGAAATTCCCCCCGTCGGCACCGCTTCCGAGGCCTGCCAAGAAGCCGTGACCCAAACCGCCGGCCACCTGGAAGACCTCGGCCATCTTAAAGTAAGCGCAATTATTGAGCGTGTAGAGGCACTTTGATAATGCCTTTGAGAATCCAGCTTTGGATTACTTAAGA